>NZ_JTKZ01000202.1:0-1647 GCF_000799035.1 Delftia sp. ZNC0008 | reverse complement strand
CCGCGTACTTCGGTCACGCGTCCCGTGGCGGCCGCGCCAATGCGGGTGACCTGGCGCTCATTGGCCTCGATGCGGCCGGACACCTCCTGCAGCAGCGCGATCTGCGCCTGCGCCACGGGCTTGACGGCGAAGTTGGGCGCCATCTCGGCGGTGACGCGGACCTCCATCGGGTCCTGCTCCTGCGCAGCGGCCGCTGCGGGCGCCGCCTTGGCTTCGGCCTCTTCGTTCTTGCCGCAGGCGCTCAGCGCCAGCGTTGCGGCCAGCAGGCCGGCCAGGGCCAGGGAGTTCACCAAGGTGCTGCTGCCTGCGCGGGCGGCGATGGGTTGCGGATGCATATTCAAGGACATGTTCGTTTCTGATTTCGGGTGTGAGGCAGGGACGGCGCGCTTCACAGCGCGGACGGATCGTCGTAGCGGCCCGCCAGGTATTCGAGCTGTATGCGCGCCGCCTGCAGCTGGTAGCGCGCGTCGAGCAGGTCTGCACGGATGGAGCGCAGCACGCGCTGCGCATCGAGCACATCGAGAATGCCGCGCTCGCCGAAGCGGTAGGCGGCCTCGGCCACGCGCAGGGCCGACTCGGCCTCGCGCACCGAACCCTGGCTCAGTGCCTGGGTGCGCAGTCGTGCCATCTCCAGCTCCTTCCAGGCCTGCAGCGTCTGCTGGCGCAGCTCGATCTGCCGGCCTTCCAGCTGCAGACGCGCGCGCTCCAGCTCGGAGGCCGCCTCGTCGATGGGGCCGCGGTGCTGGTCGAGCAAGGGGATCTGGATGCTCACGCCCACCGTGTTCAGGCGCACATCGGGCTCGCGCGTCTGGCCGTAGCGCAGCTCCACGCCCGGCCAGCGCGAGGCCTTGGCACCGTCAAGCCGCGCCTGGGCACGCTCGACCTCCGCCTTGAGCTGGCGCAGTTCGGGATGCTCCATGGGATCGATCTCGCCCATGTCCTCGATGCGCAGCGGATCCTCCAGCGACACATCCAGGCGGAAGCGCACGGGCAGCTGGCCTGCGGCCAGGCGGCCCAGCGCCAGCTGCGCCTGCTCGGCACGCAGCCGCGCGGTCTGCTCCTGCTGGCGCGCCTGGATGATTTCGGCATCGGCCTTGATGATTTCGTAGCGTGCCGCCTCGCCGCTGTCCACGCGGACGCGGACGCGCTCATGGGCCTGCTCCAGAAGGCGCACCGCCTCCTTGGCGGCCTCGACCTCCGCCTCGCGCAGCACCATCTCGTAGGCGCGCAGCCGCACCTGGGCCACCAGCGCATTGCGCGTGGTCGCCACGAAGTGCACCGAGCCCTGCTCGCCTGCCCTCGCGGCCTCCACGCGCGCACCTCGCACGGCGGGGTTCTCGATGGGCAAGGCCACGGCCCAGCCCTGCACCGTGCCGGCTGCCGCGCCCGGAACGCGGGCGCTGTTGCGGCCCTGGTTCCATTCGAGCTTGGGATTGGGCAGCGCCGAGGCGCTGACCACACCTGCGCGCGCCGTGGTCCGGGACTGCTCGACAGCGCGCAGATCGGGGTTGTGGTCCAGCACGGCGCGAACGACCTCGTTCAGGCTCAGCTGGGGCAGGCGCTGTGCGGCGGCCGAAGCCACCGAAGGCGCCTCTGCGGCCGAACCGGCCTTCGGCACGATCGGCGTACGGGACGCCGCGGCCTCGG
>NZ_JTKZ01000466.1:0-48493 GCF_000799035.1 Delftia sp. ZNC0008 | reverse complement strand
CCGCGTGATGGTGACCAGCTCCAGCTTGGGGAACTTGTCCGCGAATTCGGCCTTGACCTTGGCATCGGTGGGACGGTAGTAGTTGCGGCCGGCGATGCGCTGGCCTTCCTCGGAGTACAGGTACTTCAGGTACTCCTCGGCCACGGCGCGTGTGCCCTTCTTGTCCACGACCTTGTCGACCACGGCCACCGAAGGCTCGGCCAGGATGGACAGCGAAGGCACGACGATCTGGAACTTCTCGGGACCGAACTCCTTGAGTGCCAAGAAGGCCTCGTTCTCCCAGGCCAGCAGCACATCGCCCACGCCGCGCTGCACGAAGGTGATGGTGGCGCCGCGCGCGCCGGTGTCCAGCACGGGCACGTTCTTGAACAGCTTGCCGATGAAGTCCTTGGCCTGTGCGTCGCCGCCGTACTTGCGCTTGGCGAATTCCCAGGCGGCCAGGTAGTTCCAGCGCGCACCGCCGCTGGTCTTGGGGTTGGGCGTGATCACCTGCACGCCAGGCTTGACCAGGTCGTCCCAGTCCTTGAGGTTCTTGGGATTGCCCTTCTTCACCAGGAAGACGATGGTGGAGCTGTAGGGCGCCGAGTTGTGCGGCAGGCGCTTTTGCCAGTCGACCTTGAGCAGGTTGCCGTTCTTGACCAGGGCGTCGATGTCGCCGGCCAGCGCCAGCGTGGCCACGTCGGCGTCGATGCCGTCGATGATCGAACGCGCCTGCTTGCCCGAGCCGCCATGCGACTGCTTGACGCTCACGTCCTGGCCGCTCTTGGCCTTCCAGTGCTTGGCGAAGGCCTGGTTGTACTCCACGTACAGCTCGCGCGTCGGATCGTAGGAGACATTGAGCAGTTGCACCGACTGGGCCAACGCCGGCAGAGCCGACAGGGTCAAGCCCGCGATCAGGCCGGCGGCGACAGGAAACTTGATAAAGTGGCGGCGAATTTTCATTGGAGTGTCGGTAGAGAGTGGAGACGACGGTCTGGTGCCGTGGAAAGCATTCTCAAAGCCAACTCTTAAAACTCAAACCAATAAGATTTCAGTTTGTTATTCCCAAAACATCTGAATCTCTGCAAGACAAGGACTCAATTCCCCATGGCACGTACCGTTCACTGCATCAAGCTTGGCGTTGACGCTGAAGGCCTGGATTTCCCGCCCTACCCCGGCGAGCTGGGCAAGCGCATTTTTGAAGGCGTGAGCAAGCAGGCCTGGGCCGACTGGCTCAAGCACCAGACGATGCTGGTCAACGAAAACCGCCTGAACCTGGCCGACGCACGCGCCCGCCAGTACCTGGCCCGCCAGATGGAAAACCACTTCTTCGGCGGCGGCGCCGATGCGGCGGCCGGCTACGTGCCTCCTACGGCCTGAGCCGCTTCGTGCCCTTTCACCGCCCCCGTCGCACCGCGCCGGGGGCGGTTTCATTTGCGGTGCCGCAAACGGCCGCCGCCCAGAGACCGCCTACAATGCCCGCCTTCTTGCGCTGGACGGCGCAGTGGCCGCACACCCTGCGGCGCGGGCCGGTCTTCATCCGAGGTTTTCCGTGCTTCCATCCGTCTCCCTGCTGGAATCGTTCCAGGCATCGCAGTTCACCGTCATGCTGGTGATCTACCTCGTGGCCATCACGGCCGAAGCCATGTCGGGCGCGCTGGCGGCGGGCCGGCGCAACATGGACATCTTCGGCGTGGCCGTGATCGCCTTCGTCACCGCGCTGGGCGGCGGCACCATCCGCGACATGGTGCTGGGCCACTACCCCATCGGCTGGACGCAGCACCCTGAATATGTCTACCTGGTCATCTCGGCCGGGCTGCTGACCATCGTCGTGGCGCGCCACATGCACCATCTCAAGCAGGTCTTTCTGCTGCTGGACGCCATGGGGCTGATCGCCTTCTCGCTGATCGGCTGCAACGTGGCGCTGGAGCTGGGCTACCCGCCCGTGGTGGTGGTGATGTCGGGCATGCTGACCGGCATCAGCGGCGGCATTCTGCGCGACGTGCTGTGCAACCAGGTGCCGGTCGTCTTCCGGCGCGAGCTGTACGCCAGCGTGTCCCTGGCCGTGTGCCTGCTGTTCCTGGGGCTGCGCACGCTGGACGTGGGCTCCAACCTCAGCACCGTCGTCTGCTTTGCCGGCGGACTCACGCTGCGCCTGGCCGCCATCCGCTTCAAGTGGCGCCTGCCCGTGTTCTCCTACCAGCAGCGCTGGGAGGAGTAGTTCTGCCCCTTGCCCATGTCCGAACCCATTGACTGGCTGCCCGATGGCACGCCCTACAGCCCGCGCTTCGGCGACCGCTACCACAGCGAACTCGGCGGCCTGGACCAGGCCCGCCACGTCTTTCTGGGCGGCTGCGGCCTGCCGGCGGCCTGGGCCGATGCGCCGCAATGGCGCATCCTGGAGACCGGTTTCGGGTTCGGGCTGAATTTCCTCGTGGCCTGGGAAGCCTGGAAGGCCGATCCCCGGCGCCCGAGGCTGCTGCATTTCGTCTCGGCCGAGGCCTTTCCCGTCAGCGCCGACGCCATGCGCCAGGCCATGCCGCGCGAGCCAGGATTGCGCCTGCTGGCCGAGGAGCTGGCCACCCGGTTCCAGGGCCTGCTGCCCGGCGTGCACCGCCTCGCCTTCGAGCAGGGGCGCGTGCTGCTGACGCTGTACATCGGCGATGCCCAGGCCATGCTGCGGCGCCAGCAGCTCACGGCCGACAGCATCTACCTGGACGGCTTCACGCCGGAACTCAACCCCGACCTCTGGAGCGCCGATACCCTGCGCGCGCTGGCGCGCCATTGCCGGCGCGGCACGCAGCTGTCCACCTGGTGCGTGGCGCGCACGGTGCGCGATGGCCTGGCACAGCACGGCTTTCAGGTGCGCAAGGTAGATGGCGTCCCACCCAAGCGCCACAACCTGCATGCCGTCTTCGACCCGGCCTGGCAACCGCGCGGGCCGCGCGGGCCGGGTGCACAGCCGCAGGAACCCATCACCCCACGGCGCTGCATGGTGCTGGGTGCAGGCATCGCCGGTGCGGCCGCCGCCGCCAGCCTGTCGCGCCGTGGCTGGCAGGTCACCGTGCTGGATGCTGCCGAGGCGCCTGCAGCGGGCGCCTCGGCCCTGCCCGCGGGCCTGCTCTGCCCCCATGTCTCGCCCGATGACAGCCTGCTGTCCCGCCTGAGCCGCGACGGCGCACGCCTGACCCTGGCGCAGCTGCAAATGCTCTCCGGCCAGGGCCTGCTGCAACCGGGCACGGACTGGTGCGATACCGGCGTGCTGGAGCGCGGCGTGGAGGCCGCCCCGCGGCTGCCGCGCGACTGGCAATCCCCCGGCCCGGGCGACCACTGGAGCCGGCCCGCAAGCGCCGATCAACTCTCGGCGGCCGGTCTGCCCGCCGACGCCCCTGCCTGCTGGCATGCGCAAGCTGGCTGGGTACGCCCGGCACGGCTGGTGCAGGCGCAACTGGCGCTGCCAGGCGTGCGCTGGCAGGGCCGCGCCTGCGTGGCGCGTCTTGCACGCACCGACACAGCCGGTGGCGCGCCCGTCTGGCAGGCCCTGGATGCACAGGGCAATCTGCTGGCCGAGGCTGAACTGGTCGTTCTCGCCCTGGGCCCCGCAACCAATGCGCTGCTGGAGCACAGCCTGGGTGCGCAGGCCGCCTGGCCGCTGCAGCCCATTCGCGGCCAGGTCAGCTGGGATGTGCACACCCCGGCCAGCGCACAGGCCATGCCGCCCTTTCCCGTCAACGGCCATGGCAACCTGGTGCCTGCCATGCCGCTGCCCGGCGATGCAGCCGGGCCAGGCTGGGTCATGGGATCGACCTTCGAGCGCGACCAGACCGCGCTGCCGCCCAGCCCCGGAGACCAGGCCGCGGCCCATGCAGCCAATGGCGCCAAGCTGGCGCAGCTGCTGCCAGGCGCCTACCAGGGCCTGCAAGGCTTCTTCGACGCGCCACCGCGCGCCACCTGGGGCGCCGTGCGCGTGGCCTCGCCAGACCGGCTGCCCGTGGTCGGACCGGTGTCCGATCAGGCTCCCGGCCTGTGGGCGCTGACGGCCATGGGCTCGCGCGGGCTCACCCTGTCGCTGCTGTGCGGCGAGCTGCTGGCAGCACGCCTACACGACGAACCGCTGCCCCTGGATGCCAGGCTGGCGGCTGCCCTGGCCAGCGAGCGCCTGGGCCGCAGGCGCTGAGCCGTTGAACCGCCCGGCCCCTGAACGGCCGGGCATTCACACAACGGCCTGAAAGAAAACCCGAGTCTTCCCGCAGACGGTTTTTTGTCACTCGTTATGTTTTCCAGTGCATATCGCTAGAATCCGGAACCTGTTTTCAAAAGGAAACAACCAGCCGCTCCCCGCGTTCAACCACACAAGAACCTGAAACCGTGACCCGCCAGCCCCGCTCCTGCGCTCCCGCATCCTCACCCACCCTCTGCTCACCCTCGTTCCGCCTTCGCTCCGCACTGACACAAGCCCTGCTGCTCGCAGGCCTGGCCGCCAGCACGCAGGCGCAAGCCCAGGTCGAGGCCCCATCGGGTGCACCTGCAGCACCGGCTTCGCAGACCTTCCAGTTGGGCACGGTCGATGTGCACGGTGCGCGTGTTGAGGCACAGGCCATATCCGGCGATGAACAGCGACTGGACGCCGCCGAGATGCGCCAGCGCAATGCCGACACCGTGGCCGACGCCGTGCGCCTGCTGCCGGGCGCCACGCTGTCGCGCAACAATCGCAACGAGGAAATGATCTACCTGCGCGGCTTCGATCCGCGCCAGGTGCCGGTCTTCGTGGACGGCGTGCCGCTGTACGTGCCCTATGACGGCTATGTGGACTTCGGCCGCTTCACCACGTTCGACCTGTCCGAGATCCGCGTGGCCAAGGCCGGCGCCTCGCTGATGTATGGCCCCAATACGCTGGGCGGCGCCATCAACCTGGTCACGCGCAAGCCCGTCAAATCGTTCGAGGGCGATGCGCGCATCGGCGCAGGCGCAGGCGGCGAACGCAAGGCCGCCGTGAACCTGGGCGGCAACCTGGGCTCCTGGTACTACCAGCTTGGCGCCTCCTACCTGGACGCGGACAGTTTTCCGCTGCCCAAGGGCTTCAAGGACTTCAAGAAGCAGCCCACCGACACGGGCAACTACCGCGACAACGCCTACCGCACGGACAGGCGGCTGTCGTTCAAGCTGGGCCTCACGCCCAATGCCACGGACGAATACGCGCTGGGCTATGTGCGCCAGGAAGGCGAGAAGGGCAACCCCGTGTATACCGGCAGCGCCACGGGCAAGAACGTCATCCGCTACTGGCGCTGGCCCTATTGGGACAAGGACAGCGTGTACTTTCTGAGCACCACGCGCATCAATGCCGACAACCTGCTCAAGACACGCATCTACCACGACACCTACCAAAACGGCCTGGACATGTACACGGACGCGAGCTACACGCGCCATGACCCCACCAGCAGCTACAAGGACGTGAGCCAGGGCGCCAGCATCGAGTGGGCCAACTACAGCTTCAAGGGCCATGCGCTGCGCCTGGGCGCGCACTACAAGATCGACGAGCACACCGACGCCGCCTCGGCCAAGGACCCCAGCAAGCACTATCGCGACGTGACGCGCTCCCTGGTGGTCGAGGACACGATCTCCCTGGCCGAACGCTGGAGCCTGAACCTGGCGCTCAGCCACGACCAGCGCGATGCGCGCGAGGTCTACCAGTGGCCCACGGGCTCGGCCAGCGCCACCAATGGCGTGGCCAAGCTCGGCTATGCGCTGGGCGGTGGCAGCGAGGCGTATTTCATCGCCTCGCACAAGACGCGCTTTCCCACCATCAAGGACCGCTACTCGGCACGCATGGGCACGGCCCTGGCCAACCCCGACCTGCAGCCCGAGACGGCCAACCACCTGGAGCTGGGCGTCAGCGGCTCACCCTGGCAGGGCGGCCAGGGCCAGGCCGCGCTGTTCTACAGCCGCGTGCGCAACCAGATCCAGACCGTGGTCGTGGCCTCGGCCGAATGCGGCGGCGCCACCTGCAACCAGGCGCAGAACGTGGGGCGCACGCGCAACATCGGCATGGAGCTGTCCCTGGCCCAGCAACTGTCCGCGCAATGGGACGTGAACGCCGGCTACACCTACCTGAACCGCCGCAACACCAGCGACTCCAGCATCACACTGACCCACACGCCGCGCCACCGCCTGCTGGTCGGCGTTCAGTGGCGTCCGCTGGCGCAGTGGGAATTCAATGCCGAGGTCGAGACCGAGAAGGGCCGCTACGTGCCGCTGGAGGGCAGCGGCCAGCTGCAGACGCTCAAGCTGCCCGGCTACGGCATTGCCAACCTGCGTGCACGCTACAAGCCGCGCAGCGACATCACCGTGGACTTTGGCGTGGCCAATATCGGCGACAAGTGGTACCAGTTCGATGACGGCCTGCCCATGCCGGGCCGCAGCTGGTATGTCAACCTGGGCTATCGCTTCTGAGGAGCGGACCTGGCGCGAAGCGCCCGCCCACGCCTGCCTGCGCTCCGGGTCCAGCCAAGCTGCCCATGGTCAACGACACCGGGGTCGGGCAGGAGTACAACAGCCCCATTGATACGCATCAACCTGCATGCCATGAACCCGCCCTTCACCACCCTGCCCCTGGCCGCCCTGGTCCATCCCGACGACGAGCATGCAATGGAGCTGCTGCTCGAACGCGTGGCACGCCGCCTGCAAGGCGCGGGCTGGCGGGTGGGCGGTCTGGTGCATCGCCAGGACCGCTATGCCAACGGCAACAAGCGCATGCAGCTGTTCGACCTGCGCAGTGACCGCCAATTCGAGCTGTCCCAGGACCTGGGCTGCGCCTCGCGCGCCTGCAGTCTCAACCCCCAGGCCCTGGCCCAGGCCAGCGCCGTGCTGCGCCAGGCGCTGGACGATGGCGTGGATCTGGTGGTGATCAACCGCTTCGGCATCGTCGAGGCCTCGGGCCAGGGCTTTGCCGCCGAATTCGCGGCCTTTGTCGAGGCCGGCACGCCTGTGCTCACGGCCGTCGCGGCCCGCCATCTTGAAGACTGGCGCAGGTACACCGGCAGCCTGCATGCCGAGCTGGCAGCCGATGAGGTGCAGATCGAGCAATGGTGCCAGGCACAGCTTGAGCGCCGTGGCTGCGCCAGCCCCATCCCCTGACTTTCATGACCGATCTTCTGTTCACCCGCCGCCGCTGGCTGGGCCAGGCCATGGCGGCGCTGGCCTCATCGGCTCTTGTTCCCGGCCATGCCCAGACCACGACCATTGCCGCGCGCATAGGCCAGATACCGGACGCGACCAAACTGCGCCGGGTGTTTGCCGCCGGCCCGCCTGCAGGCGTGCTGGTGGCCACGCTGGCACCGCACAAGCTGCTGGGCTGGCCCCAGCAGCTGGACGATGTCTCGCGCGCCTATCTGGGGCCCACACTGCAGGCGCTGCCGCATCTGGGCCGCCTGTCCGGGCGCGGCAGCACCATGCCGCTGGAGTCGCTGCTGAAGCTGCAGCCCAACCTGGTGCTGGACGCCGGCACGGCCGATGCCACCTATATCTCGGCCACCGAGCGGCTGGCGCGCCAGACCGGCCTGCCCTGCGTGCTGATCCAGGGCTCGCTGGCCGACCACGCACGCCAGTTGCGCGAGGTCGGCGCCCTGCTGGGCGAGGCCTCACGTGGCGAAACCCTGGCCCGCCATGCCGATGCCGTGGCGGCGCTGGCGCAGCGTGCCACCCAGGGCATGGCACCGGCCGAGCGCCCGCGCGTGTATTTCGCGCGCAGCGCCAACGGCTTGGAGACAGGGCTGGCGGGCTCCATCAATGTGGAAGCCGTCGAATATGCGGGCGGGCGCAATGTGGCGACGGATGCAGGGCGTGGCGGGCTCACGCGCGTGTCCATGGAGCAGATCCTGGCCTGGGACCCGCAGGTCATCGTCACGCAGGAACCCGGCCTTGCCGAGCGCATGCGCCAGGACCCGCTGTGGCGCGGCGTGGCCGCCGTGCGCTCGGGCCGCGTGCACTGCGCGCCGGTCTGGCCCTTCGGCTGGCTGGATGGTCCGCCCGGCGTCAACCGGCTGATCGGTGTGCGCTGGCTGCTGGAAAAGCTCCACCCGCAGGCGCCAGCCCTGCAGGGACTGCCGCCGTTGGAACGCGAGGTGCGCGACTTCTATCGCCTGTTCTACGGCGCCGACCTGTCGCCCGCAGCGCTGGGCAGGCTGATGGAGACTGCGCGTTGATGCCTGTCACAGGCCGCCGCCTGGGGTGGGTGCTCGCGCTGGCCTTGCTGGCCGCCGTGCTGCTGTGGGCACTGGCAGCGGGTCAGTTCTCCATCGCGCCGCAGCAGCTGTGGCAGTCGCTGCTGGCGCGCGCCACGGGCACTGCCTCGCCCTTGTCCGCCAGCGCCGAGACCGTGCTCTGGAACATCCGCCTGCCACGCATCGCCGCAGGCCTGGCCGTGGGCGCCACGCTGGCGGCGGCAGGCGCGGCCTACCAGGGCATGTTCCGCAACCCGCTGGTCTCGCCCGACATCCTGGGCGTCTCGGCCGGTGCCGGCCTGGGCGCGGTGCTGGGCATCTTCCTGGGCTGGTCCATGGCGGCCGTGCAGGCCCTGGCCTTTGGTGGCGGGCTGGCCGCCGTGGCCGTGGTGGTGGCCATCAGCACCAGCGTGCGCCGCCATGACCCGGTGCTGGTCCTGGTGCTGGCCGGCATTGCGCTGGGCGCGCTGCTGGGCGCGGGCATCGCCCTGGTCAAGACGCTGGCCGACCCCAATACGCAGCTGCCATCCATCACCTTCTGGCTCATGGGCGGCCTGAGCGCCGTGACCCTGCCCGAGCTGGGTGCCACGGCACCCGTGATGCTGTGCGCCCTGCTGCCCCTGATGCTGCTGCGCTGGCGCATCAACCTGCTGGGCCTGCCTGACGAGGAGGCGCTGGCCCTGGGCGTGCCCGTGGCACGCCTGCGCCTGCTGCTGGTGGCCTGTGCCACGCTGGGCACGGCGGCCGCCGTATCGCTGGCCGGCATCGTCGGCTGGGTGGGGCTGGTGGTGCCGCATGTGGCGCGCCTGCTGGTCGGCCCCAATTTTGTGCGCCTGCTGCCGGCCTCGGCGCTGCTGGGCGCTGGCTTCGTGGTTGCGGCCGACACGCTGGCGCGCAGTGCGGCACGCATCGAGCTGCCGCTGGGCATTCTCACGGCCCTGGTCGGCGCGCCTTTCTTCCTCTACCTGCTGTCGCGCACGGGCCGCAATGACTGAAATGCCGACGGCGCCCGTGCTGCAGACGCTGGCCCTGGCCACGGGCCATGGGCGCCGGCGCGTCAGCCAGGGGCTGGACTTGGCCATTGCCGCAGGCGAGGTGCTGTGCCTGCTGGGCCCCAACGGCTGCGGCAAGACCACGCTGTTCCGCACCGTGCTGGGCCTGCTGGCGCCGCTGGCCGGAGAGGTGCGCGTGCAGGGCCAGCCCGTGCTCAGCTGGCCGCGTGCCGAGTTTGCGCGGCGCGTGGGCTATGTGCCCCAGGCGCAGGCCGGCGTCTTCGGCTTCGAAGCGCTGGACATGGTGCTCATGGGCCGTGCCGCGCGCCTGCCTGCGCTGGCCCGGCCTTCAAGTGCCGACCGTGCCCTGGCGCTGGGCTGCCTGGAGCAGTTGGGCATCGCCCATCTGGCGCTGCGCCCCTATACCGAGCTGAGCGGCGGCGAGCGCCAGCTGGTGCTGATCGCACGCGCCCTGGCCCAGGAGCCCGCGCTGCTGGTCATGGACGAGCCCACGGCCAGCCTGGACTTCGGCAACCAGATCCGCGTGCTGGACCAGATTGCCGCGCTGCGTGCACGCGGCATGGCTGTGCTGTTGTCCACCCACCAGCCCGAGCATGCGCTGCAGGTGGCCGACCGCATCGCCCTGCTGGGCCGCGGTGGCCTGCAGGCCTGCGGTGCGGCGGCGCAAGTGGCGACACCGGCCGCGCTGGCTGCGCTCTATGGGGTGAGCGAGGCGGCGGTGGCGGCGCGGCTGCCGGCAATCCCTAAGGTCTGGGCGGGCGCCACTTCCAGCACGGCGGCGGCGTCAAGGGCCGGCCTGCATCCTTGAGCAAGCGCTGCAGCAATTGCTGCTCGCTGTGGATGGAAGGATCGGCCAGCAGCCGGGCAAACCGGGTTCCTCCGTCCTGCATGCCGAGCGGGGCGGACGCTTGCATCAGCCACTCCAACTGGCGGCGCCGGGCCCGGGCCGCGGCGCGCTCGGTCGGGGTTTTGGCCAGCCGGCGTTGAATCGCCAGCCCAAAGCCCTCATCCAGCACGGTCGATGAGCGCTGCGTCAGCAGGTGGGCTACATGCAGGCAGTCGGCCTCGCGCGCCGGGGTTTTGCCCATCGCTTCGGGTTTGCAGGCATCCAGCAGCGCCTTGTAGCCCGTCAAGGGAAAGGCTGTCCAGATACCTATTGCAGTGATCACCGCGCCTTCCTCGAGCCGGTAGTTCGGACTGCCACCCAGCGCCTGCAGCTCCTGTGCCGTGGGCGGATGGCGCAGCAAAGCGGACTGCATCCAGCGCACGCCGTCATAAATGTGCAGGTCCGCGTAGCGGCTTTCGCGCGCTGCAACCAGCAGTTCCTGCGGTCCCAGCGCCTGCTGCATCAGCGCAGAGAAATTGCTGGGCTCCAGCGCCAGCCAGCGGCGGGCAGCCTCGGAGCGCACTTCGCCTTCGTCCTCAGGGGCCTTGGAGGCCAGCAGTTGATAGGCCAGCGCATCCTGCCCTGCCCGCTCCAGCGCGTCCTGGCGCCAGCCCTCGGCCTGGCTGACAGCGCTTTTGTCGCGGGGCGACAGATTGATGAGGATGGCCGCAAAGGCCAGATCGCGCCCGCTGCCGGAACCGGCCAACTGCGCCGCCACGCGATGCAGATACGCATCCCAGGCTGATTCCTGTGCGGATTTGTCGGGTTCAGGCATGTCAGCTGTGTGCGCTGCTGACAACGGAGACGGCGGCGGTGCCGGCTTCTGGGCCTGCGCCTGAGCAGCAGTTGCCAATGCCAAGGCCAGCCCGATGGCGGCACAACGGTTTCGCATTCTGAAATCCTCCCTCTGGCCGGCAAGCATATCGGCCGCTCATGCGTTTGGCATGCCCAGCCCCGCAAAGTCTGCTGCCATTCACTTATATCCATATCCACATACTTGCAGGACAAAACAATCGTTTGCTTCTATAAGGCCATTGCTTACATTCCCCTCCATGCAGGGTTCTGTGCGCGTGTCCCGCAAGTGCCTCGGTGCCACGCGATGAGCCCCTGCACCGCCGCCACTGGCGGCAGTCGAAGACCCCACATCCGAAGCGCCATGTACCAATACACCGAATTCGACAAACAGTTCATCCGCCTGCGCGCCGAGCAGTTCCGTGACCAGCTCGAACGCTGGCAGGCCGGCAAGCTCTCGGAGGATGAGTTCAAGCCCCTGCGCCTGCAAAACGGCTGGTATGTGCAGCGCTACGCTCCCATGCTGCGCGTGGCCGTTCCCTATGGCGAGCTGTCCAGCGCCCAGCTGCGCGTGCTGGCCCGCGTGGCCCGCGAGTACGACCAGCCCGACGCCGCCCTGCTGGCCGAGGCCCGCGCCACCCAGGCCAAGCTGGGCGACATTCCCCTGCACGACGGCCGCCGCATCGGCTCCGACCTGAAGTTCGGCTACGGCCACTTCACCACGCGCACCAACGTGCAGTACAACTGGATTCCGCTGTCCAAGGCCGCCGACGTGATGGACCTGCTGGCCAGCGTGAACCTACACGGCATCCAGACCAGCGGCAACTGCATCCGCAACATCAACAGCGACGCGCTGGCCGGCATTGCCATCGACGAGATCGCCGACCCCCGCCCCTTCACCGAAATCCTGCGCCAGTGGAGCACGCTGCATCCCGAGTTCAGCTTCCTGCCGCGCAAGTTCAAGGTCTCCATCAGCGGCGCCGAGGAAGACCGCGCCGCGCTGGGCTGGTACGACGTGGGCCTGCAGCTGCTCAAGAACGAGGCTGGCGAGCTGGGCTTCAAGGTGCGCGTGGGCGGCGGCATGGGCCGCACGCCCACCATCAGCCCGGTGCTGCGCGAGTTCCTGCCCTGGAACCAGCTGATGAATTACCTGGAAGCCGTGATCCGCGTCTACAACCGCTACGGCCGCCGCGACAACGCCTGGAAGGCGCGCATCAAGATCCTCGTGAAGTCCGAGGGCCAGAACTACATCGACCAGGTTGATGAGGAGTTCCGCCAGATCGTCGAGGTCGAGGGTGGTCCCCACACCATCACGCAAGCCGAGTACGACCGCGTGGCCGCCAATTTCCGCGAGCCCGAGCTGGACCTGTCGCCCGCCAATGCCGAGGCCGAGACCCTGGCCCTGCTGCGCACGGCCGCCGAGGAAGACAAGGATTTCGGCCGCTGGCTGATCAGCAACGTGCGCCCGCACCGCCACCCGCAACTGCGCGCCGTGCTGCTGTCGTTCAAGCGCCTGGGCTACGCGCCCGGCGACGCCACGGCCGACCAGATGGATGCCGCCGCCGCGCTGGCCGATCAGTTCTCGGCCGGCGAGATGCGCGTCACCCACGAGCAGAACCTGCTGCTGCCCTGGGTGCGCCGCGACCAGCTGCCCCAGCTGTACAAGGCGGCCAAGGCCCTGGGCCTGGCCAAGCCCAACATCGGCCTGCTGACCGACATGATCGCCTGCCCCGGCGGCGACTTCTGCTCGCTGGCCAATGCACGCTCCCTGCCCATTGCCGAGGCCATCACCGAGCGCTACCAGGACCTGGACGAGCTGTGGGACCTGGGCGAGATCGACCTGCACATCAGCGGCTGCATCAACAGCTGCGGCCACCACCACAGCGGCCACATCGGCATCCTGGGCGTGGACAAGGACGGCAAGGAGTGGTACCAGATCACGCTGGGCGGCGCCGACGGCTCCCACCTGTCCGGCCCGGCCACGCCCGGCAAGATCATCGGCCCCTCGTTCAGCGCCGCCGAAGTGCCCGGCGTGATCGAGGCCCTGCTGGCCACCTACCGCGAACAGCGCCAAAGCGAAGGCGGCCGTTTCGAGACCTTCATCGCCACCGTGCGCCGCGTGGGCATCGAACCGTTCAAGGCCGCCGGCAATGCAGCCCGCCACCCCGCCAAGCACACCGAGGAAGCGGCCGCCTGACCCCAGGTGAGAGCCGCAGGAGATCCCCATGAAAATCATCGCCGCCCACGAGCACCAAAGCCCGGCCGAAGGCCAGCAGACTGTCATCGCCCCGGCCAATGACGCCGACCCCTTCACGCTGGACCTGACCGGCGTGCAGCGCATCGACCTGCACTTTCCCAAGTTCACCGACGGCCGCGCCTTCAGCCAGGCCCGCCTGCTGCGCAAGCGCCTGGGCTTCCAGGGCGAAATCCGCGCCACGGGCGACGTGCTGATCGACCAGTTGGTGCAGATGCAGCGCTGCGGCTTCGACGTGGCCGTGCTGCGCGAAGGCGTGGACATCTCCGATGCCCAGCGCCAGCTGGACCGCTTCCACGGCTTCTACCAGGGTGATGCAGTCCATCCCGAGCCCCACTTCGTCAAGGCGGCCTGACATGGGTGCGCAAAGCTTTCTGTCGCGACAGGAATCGGCCAAGGCCACCGAGGTCAACGGCCGTGCCAGCAGCGGCTTTGCCGACAAGCTGGCCGCCACCGAGGCCTTGCTGCGCGAGGCAGCGGCGCTGGGCGCCGAGGCCGTGACGCAGGCCTCCAGCCTGGGCGCCGAGGATGTGGTGATCACCGACATCATCCACCGCCTGGGCCTGGACATCCCCGTCTTCGTGCTGGACACCGGCGCGCTGCACACCGAGACCCTGGCCCTGCTGGAGCGCACCCAGTCGCTGCCCGGCCTGAGCGTCAAGGTCTACCGGCCGCAGCTCGAATCGGTGATCCACTTCATCCGCGACAACGGCCAGGACGCCATGTACCGCAGCATCGAGCTGCGCAAGGCCTGCTGCGGCGTGCGCAAGATGGAGCCGCTGGCGCGTGCGCTGGCCGGCAAGAGCGCCTGGATCACGGGTTTGCGCCGCGAGCAGTCCAATGCCCGCGCCGACGTGCCCGCCGTGGACCGCAGCGAGGTCGAGACCAAGGGCCTGACCAAGTTCAACCCGCTGACCGACTGGACCCAGGGCGATGTCTGGCACTACATCGCCAGCCATGGCGTGGACTACAACCCGCTGCACGACCAGTTCTATCCCAGCATCGGCTGCGCACCCTGCACGCGCGCCGTCAGCCTTGGCGAAGACTTCCGCGCCGGCCGCTGGTGGTGGGAGGATGAAGCGGCCAAGGAATGCGGGCTGCACGCCAAGAAGTGAAACGACAGCGTTTGACACCGATTTGATTGGAAACCAAGAAATGAACGCCCGTGTGGACACCTCCGTGCTGAGCCATCTCAGCAACCGCCACCTCGACGCCCTTGAAGAGGAAACCATCTTCGTGCTGCGCGAAGTGGCCGCCGCCTTCGAGCGCCCCGCCCTGCTGTTTTCGGGCGGCAAGGACTCGCTGGTCATGCTGCGCTGCGCCGAAAAGGCCTTCGGCAAGGGTCGCATCCCCTACCCGCTGCTGATGATCGACACCGGCCACAACTTCCCGGAAGTGACCGATTTCCGCGACCTGCGCGCCAAGGAACTCGGCGCCGAACTCATCGTGCGCAGCGTCGAGGACTCCATGGCACGCGGCACCGTGCGCCTGGCCCATCCGGGCGAAAGCCGCAACGTGCACCAGTCGGTGACGCTGCTGGAGGCCATCGATGAATTCCGCTTCGACGCTCTGATCGGCGGCGCGCGCCGCGACGAGGAAAAGGCCCGCGCCAAGGAACGCATCTTCAGCCACCGCGACAGCTTCGGCCAATGGCAGCCCAAGGCACAGCGCCCCGAACTGTGGACGCTGTTCAACACGCGTCTGGCGCCGGGCGAGCACTTCCGCGTGTTCCCCATCAGCAACTGGACCGAACTCGACGTGTGGCAATACATCGAGCGCGAGCAGATCGCCCTGCCCAGCATCTACTACACGCACAAGCGCGAAGTGGTGGAACGCCGCGGCCTGCTGGTGCCCGTGACCGAACTCACACCGCCGCGCGACGGCGAGGAAGTCGTGGTGCGCGACGTGCGCTTTCGCACCGTGGGCGACATCACCTGCACCTGCCCCGTGGAAAGCGATGCCGCCACGGCGGCCGACATCGTGCTCGAAACCCTGGCCGCCGATGTCAGCGAGCGCGGCGCCACACGCATGGACGACAAGACCAGCGAAGCCTCCATGGAAAAGCGCAAGAAGGACGGATATTTCTGATGACCACCGCAAGCATTGCCGCCGGCGCAGCCGTTGCGGATTCCCCCGCCACCGAGGCCTCCAACGCCTCGGCCCTGCGCTTCATCACCTGCGGCTCCGTCGACGACGGCAAGAGCACGCTGATAGGCCGCCTGCTGGTGGACACGCGTGCCGTGCTCCAGGACCAGCTCGCCGGCGTCACCAAGAGCGGCGAGACCGACCTGGCGCTGCTGACCGACGGCCTGTCGGCCGAGCGCGAGCAGGGCATCACCATCGACGTGGCCTACCGCTACTTCGCCACCGAAAGCCGCAAGTTCATCATCGGCGACGCGCCGGGCCATGAGCAGTACACGCGCAACATGGTCACCGCCGCCAGCAGCGCCGACGCCGCCGTGGTGCTGGTCGATGCCACCAAGCTCGACTGGAAGAACCCGCAGCTCACCCTGCTGCCGCAGACGCGCCGCCACAGCCTGCTGGCCCACCTGCTGCGCGTGCATTCGCTGGTGTTTGCCGTCAACAAGCTCGACGCCGTCGAAGACCCGCAACAGGCCTTCGTCCACATCCGCGGCGCGCTGGAGCGCTTCACGGCCGAGGCCGGCATCGCCTCCGCGGCCACCGTGCCCGTTTCGGCCCTCAAGGGCTTCAATGTGGTCAACGCCGAGCCCGGCTGGGCCGGCTACGACGGTCCCAGCCTGCTGCAACTGCTGGAGCAGTTGCCCAACACGCCGACCGACACCGGCCTGGCGCTGGCCTTCCCCGTGCAGTGGGTGGAGAAATTCTCGTCCTCGGCCGATACCAGCCAGGGCCGCCGCGTGTTCTGGGGCCGCGTGGCCGCAGGCCGCGCACGCGTGGGCGACGCCGTGCAGATCCTGCCCAGCGGCCAGCAGGCCGTGATTGCCCAGGTGCTGGACCATGCCCGCGTTCCCGGCTCCATCGACGCGGGCCTGTCGGCCGGCATCACGCTGGACCGCGAGGTCGATGTCTCGCGCGGCGACTGGATCGTCGCCGCCCCGGTGGCTGCGGCAGCAGTGGCAGACGACGACTTCGATGCCCCCGGGACACAGCCGGCATGGCCCAGCCAGCGCGAGCTGACCGCCACCGTGGCCTGGATGGACGAGCAGCCGCTGGTCCCCGGCCGCACCTACCTGGCGCTGCACGGCCACCGCTGGATCAAGGCCAAGGCCCGCCGCGTGGTGCACCGCCTGAACATCCACACGCTGGCCCAGGAAGAGGCCACCCAGCTGGAGCCCAACGCCATCGGCCGCGTGGAGCTGCTGCTACAGGAAAGCATTCCCGCGGCGCCCTTCGCCCAGGCCCGCCAGCTGGGTGCGCTGATCCTCGTGGACACGGCCAGCCACGCTACCGCAGGCGCTGCACTGCTGGATTGAGCAACTGGACAGTCCCGCTTCGCGAGCCGGCACATGCCGGCTCGTGGGCTTTCAGAAAACCGCAGCAGTCCGCGCCAGAATCTCTTGCATGTGCAGGACCGTGTTCCGAAAAATTCTAGAATCCCGGGTTGATACCGACATTCACACCGCAAATAAAAGACTCCCATGACTCACGTCGTCACCGAAAACTGCATCAAGTGCAAATACACAGATTGTGTGGATGTCTGCCCCGTGGACTGCTTCCGCGAAGGCCCCAACTTCCTCGTGATCGATCCTGACGAGTGCATCGATTGCGCCGTGTGCATTCCCGAATGCCCGGCCAATGCCATCTTTGCCGAGGAAGACGTCCCCGCCGACCAGCTCGCCTTCATCAAGCTCAATGCCGAGCTGTCGCTGGAAAAGGGCTGGAAGAGCATCACCAAGCGCAAGGCCTCGCTGCCCGACGCCGACGACTGGAACGGCAAGCCCGGCAAGCTAGACCAGCTCGAACGCTGAAGCCGCGCAGCCCATGCAAGACACCTCCGGCGCGCAACCGATCCAGACCGATGCCCTCGTCATAGGCGCAGGCCCGGCGGGCCTGTTCCAGGTGTTCCAGCTGGGGCTGCAAGGCATCCGCTGCCATGTCGTCGATGCCCTGCCCCATGTGGGCGGGCAGTGCGCGCAGCTGTACGGCGACAAGCCCATCTACGACATTCCCGGCATTCCGGTGTGCACGGGCCATGAACTGGTCCAGCTGCTGCAGCGGCAGGTCGCGCCCATGGACGCGCAACTGCACCTTTCCCAGCAGGTCGCCCAGCTGCAGCGCATGGACGATGGCCGCTGGCTGGCGCAGACCTCGCAAGGCCTTGAACTGCATGCGCGCAGCGTCTTCATTGCGGCTGGCGTGGGCGCCTTTGTGCCCAAGGCGCTGAAGGTGCCCGGCGTGGAGCTGCTGGCTGCCGGCCAGCTCCACTACCATCCTGCCGATCTGGAAATGGTGCGCGGCCAGACCGCCATCGTCCACGGTGGCGACGAAGAGGCCGTGGCCGCGGCCATTGCCTGCGCCGACAGGGCCCAGACCACTTGCCTGCTCTACCGCCGCGACGCCTTCCAGGCTTCGGCGCCATTGCTGGAGCGCCTGCAGGAGCTGCGCGACAGCGGCGCAATCCGCGTGGTGATCGGCCAGATCACGCAACTGCATGCCGACTCAGGCCTGCTGCGTGCCGTGCAGTGGATGGATGGCGAAGGGCAGGAGCATGAACTGGCGGCGCAGCAACTGGTCGTCTGTCTGGGCATCTCCCCCCGCCTGGGCCCGGTCGCCGAATGGGGCCTGGCCATGGAGCGCAAGCAGCTGCTGGTGAACCCTGCAACCCAGGCCACCGATGCGCCAGGCATCTATGCGATCGGCGACATCGTCAGCTACCCGGGCAAGCACAAGCTGATCCTGTGCGGCTTCCACGAAGCCACCATGGCGGCCTTTGCCGCCGCCGAGTACCTGCAGGGCGAGAAACCGCTGCTGCAGTACACGACGACCAGCGCACGGCTGCACGCCATCCTCGGCGTTTCCCATCCGGACGCCTGAGCTTGGTGGTCGCCGCCCGGCGACCCTACAGTTCGGCGCGGCAGTGCCGATAAGGTGGGCAGCGTCCACTCATGCACATCAAGCCTATGGTTGCCACTCTAGAAGCCCCTCCCAGCACTGCCGTCGCGCCACCGGCCGATCCGCGCAGCTTCACCTTCCAGATGCCGCTGTTCCGCCCGGGCACGCAGGTCACACAGAACGGGAAGGCCGAGAAGGTCAGCCACGTCATACTGCGCCGCCGTGAACTGATGGTCTATCTGGTCGGCCATGAAGACCCCGTCAGGCCAGAGCGGCTGAGCATCGCACCCTCGATGTTCACCACACAGCGGCGCCCTGAAGCCCTGAGCTGGATTCTTTGACAGAAAACCGGGCCTGGGCCCGGTTTTTCATCGACGACCCTTCGAGACTCAGGCCTCGCCGCGCCCGGCCATCTTCTGGCCCAGGCGCACGGGCGCGGCATGTGTCCACTGCGCGTTGAAGCGCAGCCCTGCCGATGCGGGAAACAGCATGACCACGGTGGAGCCCAGCTGGAAGCGCCCCATTTCCTCGCCCTGGCCCAGGACGATGGACTGGTCGTCGTAGCGCCAGTCCTGGATGCGACCGGGCCGCGGCGGATTGACGATGCCGTGCCACACCGTTCCCATGCTGCCCACGATGGTGGCCCCCACCAGCACCAGCACCATGGGACCGTGGTCCGTATCGAAGACGCAGACCACGCGCTCGTTGCGCGCAAACAGGCCCGGCACGCCGCGCGCCGTGACCGGATTGACCGAGAACAGTTCGCCAGGCACATAAATCATCCGACGCAACCGGCCGGCACAGGGCATGTGGATGCGGTGATAGTCGCGCGGGCTCAGGTAAATGGTGGCGAAATGCCCGTTGTCGAACTGCCGCGCCAGCTGCGCATCGCCGCCGACCAGCGCCGTGGCGCTGTAGCTGTGCCCCTTGGCCTGGAAGATCTGCTCGCCCTCGATGGCGCCGATCTGGCTGATGGCGCCATCCACCGGACAAACCCAGTCAGCCGAAGCCAGCGGTCGCACACCGGGCTTGAGCGCCCGCGTGAAGAACTCGTTGAAGCTGGCATAGGCCGCAGGATCGGAATCGGCCGCCTCCGACATGTCCACGCCATAGCGTGCAATGAAGCGACGGATGACTGCCGTGGTCAGGTCACCCGCACGCGCCTGGGCCAGGCGCCCCATGACGGCAGTCAGCGCCTGCTTGGGCAAAAGATACTGGGAGAGAACGGCAAGTCGATCGGACATCGAGGTTTTGCTATAAAAGTAATAGAAGCTGTGGGCGGATTCTAGCCAACCCGCGACCATCGCCCCTCCTCGGCCACCGCGGCCTTCAACCC
Organism: Delftia sp. ZNC0008; assembly: GCF_000799035.1. Lineage (NCBI taxonomy): Bacteria > Pseudomonadati > Pseudomonadota > Betaproteobacteria > Burkholderiales > Comamonadaceae > Delftia > Delftia sp. ZNC0008. The sequence goes on along the minus strand of NZ_JTKZ01000466.1, from coordinate 28,980 downwards.
TGGCCGGACCGCCGCAAAGTCTCGCGCACGTTTTTCGAGGCCATCTCATCACACGCGGATGACAAAAGCCTCGCCGTCCCAGCACGAATCCGACCTGTGTTTTGCGTACGATGGCCGCTTTGAGCACCGCCCGCACGGCGACGAATACAACACTGTAGAATCAGGAAGTTTAGGTGTTGCCGGGCTTCGTCTTTGCGACACCGTTGTGACCTGGTCCTCTGTCCGGTCTGCGCCTTTTGCGCAGAACATCCACAGCCTTTTCAGCCTGACCACGTACCCCATGTTCTGTGGGCCAGGCAAGGTTTTCGTGGTTCCGACAAATGAGTGCCGCAACCGACCCAGACCTAAGAGATTGAACACATGGCCAAAGAAGAACTGATTGAAATGCAAGGCTCCGTCACGGAAGTCCTGCCTGACTCTCGCTTTCGTGTGACGCTGGAAAACGGACACCAGCTGATCGCCTACACCGGCGGCAAGATGCGCAAGCACCATATCCGCATCCTGGCTGGCGACAAGGTATCGCTGGAGATGTCGCCCTACGACCTCACCAAGGGCCGCATCACCTTCCGCCACCTGGCCAACCGTGGCCCCGGCCCTGGATCGCGTTGAACAGAAAATTCGCACATTGCGAAAATACCCATTTTTTTGACGCTACAATAGCGTTTTAGTCGGAGCGTAGCGCAGCCTGGTAGCGCATCTGCTTTGGGAGCAGAGGGTCGCGAGTTCGAATCCCGCCGCTCCGACCAAATGATTCAAGCCCCTAGCTGGAAACAGCTAAGGGCTTTTGTCTACATATCTGCAAGGTGTCTACACTTTGCTGTCTCACGGGCCTACGCTGGCCCTGCATCAAAGGCCTCGACCGGCGCCAGCCGCAACAGCTCCGAGGCCTCTTTCACAGTCCCAGCCAACCGGCCGCGTGCACGCCATCAGCGCGGCCAGCAGCCGCACCTACCGCGCCGCCTCGATCATCGCGCTGCCGGCGTCGTAGGCTCGCTCGCAGGCGCTACCCCGGCCTCGGGCGTCGTCAGCAATGCGCGCCAGCGCTCCCGCTCGCTCGTCAGCGCGGCGCTGCAGCTCGGCGAGCAGATCGAGGGCGCCGGTGTCTGGCGCGCACTGTCCGGCAGCGGCGCGAGCCTGGGCGGCGGCACGGTGGGCGGTGATGTAGTCGGTGAGGTCGCCGCGCAACCGGCCAGCAGCAGCACGGGCAGCATCAGCATCAGCGGCAGAGCGTGCCAGCTCCTGCCGGGCCTGGGTGTCGATGGTGCGTAGGTCCTCACGGTGCTTGTCCTCCAGATTTCGATATCGCTCAGATGCCTGGCGCGCGGCCGTAGCCGACGCCTCGCGCTCGCCGGCCAGCTCGCCCCGAGCCTGAGCCGCATCGCGCTCGGCGCCCAGCCGGGCCATGGTCTGCCAGGCCAGCAGGGCCGCCAAGACCAGGGCGAGCGCCTGCCAGCCGTAGGCCTTCAGCTTGTCAACGACCATGGTCGCCTCCCGCGCAAGCGGCGTACATGCGCACGATGGTCTGGGTGTGGATGCGGCGCTCCACCCCGGATGCCCCGGCGCGCAGCTCGGGCAGTGGCGGACACTCGCGGCGCACCTCGATGACGTGCAGTTCTGGCGGGGCAGGCGCGGGCGTCGGCGCCTCGGCACAGCCGACCAGCAGCAGCGCAAGGATGGGGGCACGTATCATCGCTGACCCTCCCCGATGCGCTCATTCGCGCGCTGGATGGTCGAGTTGATGGCCTTGCGGTCGCGCTCGATGGCCGCCGCTGGCAGGCCTGCAGCCTTGGCCGCCTTGCCCGCAATCGCCGCCGCGCCCTGGGCTGTCTCTGCCGCTGCTGCCGCCGTGTCTGCCGCCTGGGCTGTATCGGCTGCCGCGCGCTGCAGCGTCCCAGACACGGCCTGCAGTGCAGTGCGATGCGCCTCCTGCAGCCGGCCGATCTCATCAACGTGCGCCTGCCGGGCCTCCACCAGCAGCGTGCGCATGTTCTCGGTGCCGAGCCAGTAGCCCAGGCCGGCGCCACTGCCGAGCAGCGTGGCCAGCAGCAGCAGGCCGGCGGCCAGGTCGCGCGCCTTGTGCAAATCAGCTTTTTGCATGGACTTGCTCCGTGAGTTGGCGGACCCGGTTTTCCAGGCCTGCAATTTCCTCGGTGGCCTGCTGCAGCTGCCGCTGCATCCCTTCGAGCTGGCCCTGCAGCTTGCCCATCATCGTGATGGCCTCGTTGCGCTCACGGGCGAAGTCGTCGGCGCGCTTGTCGGCCAGGGCGCGTGCGGCCCGCTCTGCCTCCAGCAGCTCCTTGTAGACGTTGATGGCCGAAACCCGGCCGGCGTCGTCTGCCCGGTCTGCAGCGCCGCGGCTCAGGTACTGCCGCAGGAAGATGAAGCCGCCGCTGATCGCCGCGAGGGCGGCAGTGAGCGCGCCCAATGGGCCACCCGGCAGGCTGTTGAGATCTGGTGCATCCATGCGCGGTTACTCCAGCGCCAGGCGCACAGCCTCAGCAATCAGGGCAGCCGGGTATGGCTGCTGGCCGTTTTCGTGCTGGACGATGGCAGGCAGGACGCGCTGCAGCGTTTCGGGCTGCTGCAGGTCGATCTGGTCACCGACGCCGACGCCCAGCGCCTTTGCCACTTGGCGCGCGTAGGCGCCGGTATCGTTCTCGACGGGGGGCGCCCAGCGGCCAATGATCGCTGCAGGCGTGCGCAGGCCGTGCTTGCGCTGATAGCTCAGAAGCACCTTGGCCAGGGCGCGAAGGCCCCAGACCGGCGCCGAGAACACCACGAAGCGCGCGTCGCTGGATTGGTCGGCCGCCATGCCCTGCCACTTCTCTGCAGTGCGGTCGATGTTGCCGGGGTTGTTGTTACGGATACCGCGTGGGGTGCTCATGAGGTTCCTTTCGGGCATGAAAAAACCCGCCGAAGCGGGTTGGTGTTGGGTGATCTCGGCCTACAGGGCCTCGGCGTAATCGAACAGGGTTGGCAGATCGGCCGTGATGTTGAGCGCAGCGGCAAGCAGCAGCACAGTCGGGCTGTCGTTCTCAATCGTTGCTGCGCCCTGCCAATCGACCAGCGTTCGATAGCGCGCGTGCTCGTCCTCAATGGAGTTGATCGCCGCCAGGATGGCCTCCTCACGGATGCTCTTGAGGTCGTACAGGGCGAGCAGCGCCTGGCGCTTGGTGACGCGCACGCGCGCTGCATCCCGTGCCTCCTGCTCGGCTTTGGCCTTTGCGGCGGCCACGGCCTGCAGCTCCTCTGCCGACAGCGGCACAACAGACCACTGCTGCCGCCACACGCCGTCGATTTCCACGGGCTCGATCTCGACGGGCTTGTGCGTGTCCGCGTTGTGCTCAGGCGGCTCCGAGCGCTCAACGAGCGCATAGCGCATCAAATTGTGCGCCATCATTGTCAGCGGGTGCCTTTCCTGTATCTGTGAGATATTCAACGGATAATCGCCTGTTTCTTTGTCAATATACATATTATCCCCTTTAAATCACATTTCCGATCCGCGTCCCTGCGACAAGCCAGGTAACAAATGAATTGCCATCAACGTAATATCCTGCAGGCCCTCCAGTGCCAGGAGTGGTATAGGACGGGGAACCCGGCTCAGACGTTCCACTTGTTGATCCGGATGACCCAGATTGACCAGCTAATCCAATTGCGCCACCATCGCCACCTCTTCCGCCAGAAGCAGAATTTACCCCAGGTATCGAGTCATTTGACCCCTGATTACCGACGCCTCCGGTTTGCCGGTACTGGTAAACCGACGACACGAGGACATATCCACCACCAACACCGCCACCGCCGCCACGACCTATGCTGCACGAGGAATAAGCGCATATCGTTGCATCACCGCCATCACCGCCGCCGCCACCACCACCGAATATGGTGCCGTTATTCGTGACCGTGATCTTGCGGCGCGTGTATATGCCCGTACCTCCACGGGAGTTTCGACTACCGCCGTATCCCCCAATTCTTCCATTATTTATGATAATGACAGATTCGTCCGGGAAATCATTAGGAATCACTAGAGCGCCGACATCTCCACCGGAGAGGACGTTAATTGTTATTTTCCCGTAGCCTAGCCATCCCTGAGCCCTAGCAAGTGCTAGAAGATCGGGATTAATGCTTAACCCTGAAAAGTTAAGTATTACACCTTGCCCACCAGAAGCCATTATCCAGCGCGCTGTCATGGGTTGTGCACTCCTGCAATAAATCCGTCTATGTACGAACCTTCGGTGTTGAAGAAGGTCATCGTAAGTGTTTGTCCAGATGCGTATGTTGGAAATCCGGCGCCTGCAGGAAACCTGAAATTAGTGTTGAAACTTATGGGCCACGCCCCTCCCGAGAATTTCAAACGCAGTGTTATCTGATCACCCAGACCACGAAGAGCTCCCGTAAAGTACGTGTTGTACTGCACTGTCAGCTGATGAATTGAGCCCTTTGATGGGTCAAGGTAGTAAACCTTCGCATCACCTGGTCCAACTCCGGTGTTTGTTGCATAGACTTTTTCACGAAAATCAAGATCCGAAACGGCTCTTGCCCACGGATGCCACACACCGTCAACTTGGTATCTACGGAATTGTGTGCCCTGAGCAAGAGACCCCGACGCCATGGCGAACGTCGCAGTCTGCACAGTACGGACTCCACCTCGATCCCACGTCTCCACTACCCACCCATGCACGGTCAAGCTACCTTGCATAGGCCAATCAGTGCCGCCCCCAGTCGTGGACTCAAAGAAGCCAACGGTTCCTGGCGGGGATGCAGACATGGGCGTCGCAGTGCTGTAATAAGCCGCCGCGCGAGGCATCACCTCATTTGCCCGAGGCACCTGGTTGCCGGTCGCCCCGGCCGGCACGCTCAGGTGTCCTTGCAGCACCCCTCCTGTGATTGGGAGGTATGCGCCGGTAAATTCGCCCCATGCCAACTGCCACATCGCACCATCCCACCACCAGCCTCGCTTGTTGATCGAGGCATTCGTGCCCGTGTTGGTGTAAAGCGCGCCGGCCTGCAGCGGATTGCCCATGTTGTCGGTCGTCGGGTGCGAGGTGACAGCCTTGGACCCCAGGTACATGACCTGCATTGCCGCGAGACTGTCCGTGGCCGTGCCCGCAGCCGAGGAAGCAGTGCTCGCACTGCCGGCTGCCGCAGTCGCAGAATTGCCGGCTTGGTTGCGATAGCCAAGCGCGGCGTCTGCTTGTGTCGTCGCAGTCAGTGCTGCAGCCTGGGCTATCGCAGTCCGCTCAAAAGCGGCAGTGGCATTGCCGAAGACGTTGGATGCCAGAGCATTGGCCTGGGGGACAAACCCAACCTGGGCAGCAACCATCGCAAACGCTTTGGCATCGAACTCGGTCGGGGTGTCGGTTGGCAACGGCGCTGGCGGCAGCGCCGAGATGGTCGGTGGTGCAATGATGTCGGTCATGTCAGGCCCTCAAGATCCACTTCAAATGTGGAGTAGTCGTAGTAATCAATTCCGAAGTCGTAGTTCTTGTAGAAACCATAAACTGTTGTGGATTCATACCTTTCGGATCCAATCCAAAGACAAGCTTTTGCTCGCACTTCTGCCATAAATGCATTAAGCGCATCTACCTCACCTGATGCGACGCAAAGCTGCAGTGTTGCCCTTTTCGCAAACGCACGCTCGACAATTACAGTGTCTCCGAACTCTGTTCGCTCTTTACGCGAATAGTCTTGGATGCCAACCCGCGCGCCGGCCTTTACCCAAAGACCAAATTCCCGAACCACACCAAGAAGAATCACGCCAACCGCCAATTGCGAAGTGCCGGTAACTTCAATCAGGATTTCTCCAGTTGGATACGAAGGCAAATCCGTGATCAGAGCCTGCGTAGGCGCGCGCTTTTCCCCGAAATACCAGGTCCACCAAGACGATGCCACAGGGTAGCGCGCCAACCTGATAACACGCTGTGTCACCTGAGTTCCGCCAGCGTCAAATACAGTGACCTTGATTTCCACGCCAGCACGGATATTTAAAACCCCGATAGCTGGAATGGATTGACCAGGGCGAATTCTGTATGTGATCTTGTTGGCCTGAACAGTTTGGGAAGAGTTGGACTCATCGAAGACTTTCCAGCGATTTGTAGGCCCAACCTCTTTCCACTTCGGCGTGGCGGACGGCGTTGCTGGGTTGTTCCCGACATTGCCGTCCGACGCGCTTTCGTAGACCTTGTGCTGAGCAGCCAGGATCACCCGGGCGCCGATTGCATAGGTTGTGCCAGAGGACCACTCGGGATAGTCGTTCTCTGGCACGTCCGTGCTCACCAGCATCGCAGAGGTGACCTGCAGTGGATTAACCACACGCAGTTGGTTCATGCGTTTTGCTCCTGTCGTTCATGAGGGAGTCCATCGCCGTCCCAGCTCTGGATAATCTTTGCGGTTTGCCGTTGCAGGCTCAAGGTCGCGGAGGCCTGGGCGCGCTGGTCCTCACGCAGTTGCGCGAGTTCGGCACGCATTGCGCGGAACTCCAGACCCAGGTCCCCTCCCAATGAGCCACCAGCCCAAGGGTTGAACGCCGCAGGCACGATGGCTTCGTTCTTGTGGACCATGGCCAGCATGTCCTGCGGCACGCGGTTCGTCCCCACGTCAAAACGCGGGATGCCGTTGCGGTCCAGGGCGGCCAGCACATCCGACTCGCTGAAGCCATACAAGTACGCGAGGTCCCTGGCGGTCCCACCAGCGGCTCGGAAGTCTTCTGCCAGACCCGTGAAATCGCCAGTACCCCGGTACTTTTCGAACGTCGGCGCGAGGCTGTCGAGACGCTTCTCGTAGTCAGGAGCGGCGTAGTCGTAGATGACCGCGCCGCCGCCCAAGATCGCCGTGGGCGTCTTGTACTTGCCGCTGTTCGCCGGCTGGAATCCGCCACCACCACCGCCGCCCCAGTCTGGCGTTGGCGTCTTGCCCGGCCCAGAGCCGCCGCCCGATGCGGGAGGTTTTTCCGGGAAAAGCAGCGCCTCCAGCGCCTTGATCGCTGCTTCCACGCTGAGCGTCGCATCGATCTGCGCCTTGTTGCCGTCGAGCAGATCCCGCCAGTAGCCCAGCGTCTTGTCCAGCTTCTGGAGTTGCTCTTGCGAGTTCTTCAGCTGCCTTTCCTCGACGCTGAGTTGCAGGTCTCCGAAGCCGGCGATCTGCTTGAGCTGGTTGGCCAGCACCAGGGCATCACGGTCGCGTTCAAACTGCGATGCGTAACGACCCGATGTGATGCCGCCGCGCGCCGCGCTGATCGCGTCCGTGAGCCCGTCGTAGCTAGACAGCTTGGCGCCACCGCGCAGGCCCGCAATGGCCCGCTCGATGTACAGCATTCCCTGCACCGCTTGCATCTGGCCCGCAGACTCGATGCTGCCGAACAGCTCCTTGGCCGCCTGCTTCAGAGGCGTCAGGATGCCCGTGATCGCCTGCACGGCCTCCTGAGCGTTGGACGCCACGGCTTGCCAGTACTGCTGCTCTCGGGCAATGGCCGCTTCGAAGTTGGCCATGGCCAAGTCCTTGGCCTTCTGCTGCGCCTCTTCCAGCGCGCGCGCGGCCTCCTCCGCAGCGGTCTTCGCGGCATCAGCGGCCACCTCGGCCGACTTCTGCGCCGCGTCGGCCGCCACGCCGAACAGCTGCGCCAGGGCCAGCAGCTTTGCCGCCAGTTCGTTGTTGCCAGAGGCCAGCGCATCCTCGATCAGCTTGCGGAAGGCCTTCTTCGCAGCCTCGCCGCCTGCAGGATCGATGTCGATGCCCAGCTTTTTGAGCTGGTCACGCACTTGTCGCTGCAAGATCTCGGCCCTCTCCTGCTCGCTGTAGAAGCTGGCATAGAAGGCGTTGACGTTGTTGGCCAGCGCCTCGATGCCGTTGGAGAACTTGAGTAGCTCGGTCTGGGCCTTCGCCGTCAGGTTCGCGAACCCGATCACCGTGTCCGCCCAGCCCTTGAATGCAGCATCGATGACAGCAATGCGCTGGATCGCGGCGTTCAGCCCCTCCAGCGTCACGTCGTCGCCCAGGGCGTCCAGCTCCTCCTTCATCCAGCCGGGAATGTCGCCCTTCTTGATCTCCGTGACAAGCGCGCCACCCATCTCGGCAACGAACTTGGCCCAGGCCTTCTGGGGGTCGGTGTCCATCTCCCGATCCTTGAACCGGGACAGGATCTCGCCCGTGGCCTTGTCGATGATCTGGAAGAAGCCCATCGCGCCTTCGTCGCCGTGCTTCGGGTTGACGCTGAATCCGGCCGCGATGTCGATGTCCTTCACCGTGGCGCCGCCGATCTTGGCCAGTTGCTTGTACAGGTCCAGCATCCCTTTCAGGGTGGTGTCCAGCTGCTTGTCGATCTCGGCGTTGCCACGCGAGGTGAAGTCGCCCAGGGTGTTGCCCCAGGCATCGACGCCCAGCGCCTGGCGCGCGGCCTCGGCACGGTCCTGCGTCGCCGTGGAGGCCACGCCGCCCGAGTGGTTGGGGCCACGGCTGCCGAACCAGTCGCCGGACAGGATCTTGAGCACGGCCAGGCCGGCGCCCAGGTATGGCAACGCACCGCCCAGCATGCCCAGCGCCGACGAGCCGCCGGCCAGGATGCCGGCCGCGCCCGCGCCGCCCAGGCTGGAGCCAGTCAGCGTGGCCATGATGCCGGCGCCGATGGAACTGCCAACCGTGGTCAGCGACATGCCGCCGAACAGCAGGTTGCTGACCAGCCCCGAGGCACCACTGCCCAGAAGGCTCGTCGCGGCCGCGCCGCCGGCACCGCCGCCGCCGATGAGCCCGCCCACCACGGCCTGGACGACCGGCTGCAGCACCAGCGTGGCAAACAGCCGCTTCAGGTACTGCGCTGCATCTTCCCCGCCGCGCATGATGTAGTCGGACAGCGTGTCGCTGATCAGCTGGCTGGTCTTGTCCCACTCGGTCACGTAGACCTTGCGCTGGGCCAGCGACACGCGCAGGGCGTAGCGCTCTTCCACCTTGATGCGCTGCTCCTGGCGCACGGTCTCGTTGATGTCGAGGTTGCTGTCGATGGCGTTCAGGGCATTGCGACGCTCGATCTCTGCGTCCAGCATGGCCACGGCCAGTTCGCGCGCGGCCGTGGTGCGGCCGATCATGGATTCCTCCACGCCCATGCGCTCCAGCTGGTCCCGCAGGGCCTGGTCGGCCTTGTCGCTGGCCACGCGCACCGACTCGACGGCCTTGGACTGGCGCACGTATTCGTCGGCGAGCTGCTGGGCCGCCTCGGACTGCTGCTGGTACATGGCCACTTCGCGCTTGGCCTGGTCTTTCTGCTTTTCCTGCTGCTTCCAAATCTCGATGCGCGCGCGAAGGGTGGCTTCATCCGCAGCGGTCAGCTTGAGCTTCCCGCTCCGCAGGTCCTCGTTCAGCTTGATCTCTGCCTTCTGGGCCTCGTTGATTCGACCGGAGAAATTGACCTCCTGCTGGTTGAGGGCGATCTTTTCCTCGATGGAGGCTTTGAGTCCCATGTACGCGGTTTGCTCGTGCTTCCCCGCTGCAGCATTCGCCTTCGCCTGCTTCGCGGCCTCCTTGCCAGCCTCAGTGCCTTCGTAGCGCTTTTTATTGGCCTGATTTACCGCCTCGGCGTACTCCTTTTCGGTAATGACGCCTGTCTTCAGGGCGTCCTGGTAGGTCTTCAGGTCGGCCAGAAACTGCTTCGTAATGCCGTTTTGCCGAGAGGTGATCTGGGCCAGGCGATGCGCCGCATCCTCGCGGTCCTTCTCCAGTTTCTGGTAGCCGCTGTATGCCGAACCGTCGTTATAGGGATCGCCGTTTCCGCCAGCTGCGGATGCGCTGCCAGCCTGTTTCAGCACGGCCATTCGGCCGATTGCAGCATTCAACTGGCCAACCAGCGCCTGAGCATCAGCCGTCGCGGACTTCAAATAGATGTTGTCCGGGTTGGCCTCCAGCCGTGTCCTCAGGTTGCTCAACTCGGATTGAGTGACGGCCAGCTCTTCGTTGAGCCTTTGCTCGGTGTTGAAGGCCGTGAAGAAAAAGTCCGACAGGCTGTTGGCTGACGCCATCGCCTTTACCTGTCCATCCAGCGAGTCCAGGTTCGTTGAGAAGCGCGAGAAAATGCCGGCAACGCCAGAAGATGCACCGGCCAGCTGGTCAACCGTGCCAACCAGGTTCATCACGCTGTTGCCGACCCTGGTCAGTGACTGCTCAATGGTCACGCTCATCTGATCGAACTCGGTCTTCACCTGTTCGGAAGACTTCTGCAGCGCGCCCAGCACCTTCTCGGCCGTCAACTCCCCCTCGCCGCCGAGACGGCGCAATTCGCCAATGCTCACGCCCAAACCTTGCGCGATGGCCTGGGCCAATCGGGGCGTTTGCTCCATCACCGAATTCAGTTCTTCGCCACGCAGCGCGCCGGCAGCGAAGCCCTGAGACAGCTGCACCAGGGCAGCCTGTGCAGACGCAGCTGAACCGCCCGAGATCGTCACCGCCTGGCTGATGGTCTCCGTGACCTTGAGCATGTCACGCTGAGAGACTCCAAGCTCCTTGGTGGCACGCGACATCTGCGCGAACGTGTCTACCAAATCGGTGTAGCGAATGCGCGTGCTTTGGGCGACCGAGAACAACTGCGCCTGCACCGTCACGAGTTCTTGGGAACTGGAGGTCACCAGCTTCAACCGCGAATTCACATTGGTCATCGCGTCGGCCATCGTGGCGAACTGCTTCACCACGGTAAGCGAGGCCACAGCGACCATTGCAGTGCGCAGCAGACCGAAGGCCTCGGACGCACCCGCCGCACCTTCCTTACTCGTCGCAAAGGCCTGTTGCGCAGCAGCGCTGTATCCCTTTGCCTGCTCGCTGGCGGCTTGGAAAGCCCGCCCCATCTCCTGAGCAGACTTGGCGGCGTCCGCCTGCGCCTTGGCGCCGGCCTGAGCGGCATTCGCTGCTGCCGTCATGGCTGAGGCCAGTTGAGCCACAGATTGGCTGGCGCTGGCCGCCTGGGCCAGCATTTCGCGCAGTGAGAGCTGGGCGGACTTCGTGCTGCCGCCCAGGCCTTGCACGCTTGCAGCCGCTGCCGATGCAGAAGACGACACGGCCCCCAGTCCCTTGGCCGAACCATCACCCAGTGTCTTGAGCGAATTGCCCGTCTTCGATGCCGCACCCTCAACGCTGCTCAGAGACTTCTCAGCGCGCGCGCCCTGTGTGGTGAGGTTCTCGAGTGATTTGGCCGCGCCGTCCACGCCGCTGGCGTCCACACGCAATCCGAGTGCTGCGACTTCCATATTCAACCCCAACAAAAAGCCCGCAGGGATTACCGTGCGGGCATAAAAAAAGCCACCCGGAGGTGGCTAGCTCTATCTGGACGTGTTTACTGCTTCTGCTTCAGCAGTTCCATCAACTCTCTGTGATGGTCTTCAGCAATGGCTGTCGCTTGGACTCGGAAGAGGACGTAGGGGATGATGGCGAAGGCGCAGGCCATTCCCGCCAGTGCGGCCTGCTGCGGGGCCCCTGTCACAAAGAACGAGAACAGCAGGCAAATGGCCGCGATCACGGCGCCGATATAGACCAATACTCGCATACGCCCTCCAGGCAGTTACATGGCGCTGATCGTAGCGCACCTATGTTCAGAAGATTATCAGCGCGCTTTTTTTACAGTAAACGCAGACAGAATGCATTGGCTGATCACCGAGCAGGCGGCGCCGAATCTTCCCTCCCCGCCTTCGAAAGGAATTCCGATGGCACGTCCCGAGTCGAGCATGGTGAGCCGGAATTCGTTGGTGCACATCGACATTTCCATGTCTACGTTCACAAAGGTGTCTGGCAAAAGATCCGGCGAAGACTGAAGAGCCAGGGAAATGCTGAACTGTATCTTCGGGTCTGCACCACCCGCGCATATCACCTGAACCCTTTTGGCAGTGTGCGAGTGGCCGTCAAACTTGCCCATCTGGACATACGGCTCATCATGACCTGCAGCGTTCACCCATGTGGTTGATGTCAGGTCCAAGCTTTCCACATAGGCATCGAGTAAGTCGCGCGCGGCGGTCTTCATCGCATCAATCTGGTCCTGCTGGTCCCTTTTGTGGGAAGCAAAGATTTCGGAGATGGCCTTGTATGTGATCACGTTCGCTCCAATTTTTGTAACTGTAGCCATCGTAGCAAACTCCGAATGGTGAGGATCATGCCCGCTGGTTGGGCGTGCCGTCGCTGTCCCAACGGTCCAGAATCCGGGCGATCTGGGTGTTGAGCCGGACAATCTCGCGGCCCAGAGCCAGCGCTTCGGGCCAATGGTCGAACTTGGCCGGCACGATGGCTTCGCCGGGATGCACCCTGGCGAGCATGTCGCCCGCGGCGAACTCTGGCATGCCCACGGCATCTAGCGCGCGCAAGACATCGGCGTGACTGAATCCGTAGGCGACGGCCTTCGCATCGATCTCGGCCATGCGGTCGCAGTCCTCCTGCTGCTGGTCCTGCGCCTTCTTTTGGAAGGCGCCCGCCAGCACCGCTGATGTGATCCGCCCTTCTGCGGCCATTTGACGGATGGCCCCGAGCGACACGCCCAGGCCTTCAGCCGCGGCCCGAACTAGGCGCGGCGCATATTCCGCCAGGTGGTTCCACGCCTCGGCGCTCAGGGCTTCGGACTCAAGGTCCTTGGGGATGGGTTTGCAGTCCATACTGCCTCCTGAAATGTGGCGGCCCGCGCGTAGCGGGCCAGGTGAAGAAGCGCCGGCCCGCTCCGGCCGGCTCATCCCTTGCGCATCATTTCCCGGCTGAAGGTCTTCTCCTTGCCGGTGACGTGCGAGAGGTAGGCGTTGTCCATGGCGCGGACGATGGGCTTGAAGAACTGCTCCTGCAGGCCCAGTGCCTGGCCGGCGGCGCGGATGGCTGAGATCGGGATCGGCCCGGGACCCATGCCGACACCGCGCTCGGTGGACAGCTCCCAGAAGGCCCGCCAGATCGGCCACTCCACGTCGGTCAGCTCTGGCGGGATGAGCGTCTTGGGGATCTCCTGCCCGAAGCGCACGTAGTCCGCGATGGTCTCGGCCGCGTCGGGGTTTTCAAGTGCCCACTTCAGGCGGGCGACGAGTTTTTTCCCGCCTCCTCCACGAAGGCGTTGGCGTCGGCATCGACCATCTGGGCCGCGCGCAGCACGATGGAGGCGAACTTCTCGCCGTTGCGCGAGGTGATCCACTTGGTGGCCAGCGCCTGGTCGTAGGCTACGGGCTGGCCGGCATCCTCGATGCCCTCCCAGTCCTTCAGCACCTGCTCAGCCAGGATCTCGTTCATGGTCTTGGCCAGCTGTTCAGCTTCGAGGGGCTTGCCCTTGTTTTTGGCGCGCAGGGCGGCCTGCTTGGCGGTGATCGCCTTCTGCACGTCGGGCGAGGTCAGGCCGCGCACCTTCAGGGCCAGGCCCGGCATGCCGCCGATGTCGCGCACCCAGGCGCCGTTGTCCAGTGCTGCGAGACCTTCGTCGGTCACGATGAGGCTATTGATGTCCATTTTGCGAATTCCTCGGTTCGATGGTTCAGGCGGGGCCGGCGGGTGAACCACTCCCCCCGGCCCCTGGCCCCTTTCGGGGTTTCAGTGAGCCGAGGTCAGACCTCGATGATGTTGCTGTCGACCGCGACAGACCACGTGCGCAGATGCACGGCAGTCGCAGCGCCACCAGAGCGGGCGCCGGGCATGGCATAACCAAAGAAGAGGTCCGTCATGCCTGCCGGGGGGGCGGTGGCCGTGGTGACGCCAGTGCTGGTGCCAGTGGTATCGATCGCGGCGCCGCCAGGGGTGGCAGCCACGCTGAACGCGTTGGGAGTCAGCCCCGTGGCGACCACGTAGTACACCGTGTCAGCCGTCAGGCCTGTTGGGAGCGCGCCGCCCTCGTTCGTGAAGACCACCGGCTGGCCCGCTGCCAAGCCGTGACCATTCCAGGTCACAACGCCCGGCGTGGCGATGCTGATGGCGACCTCGGACGAAGGCTGGCAGTCCGCGCCCCATTCGATCTTCCACTGGTACGGCCGGCATTCCTCGATGGCCTGCTTGAACTTGATCTGGCCGGGGTCCGTGGCCATAGGCACGAACTGCGACTCCATGGTGCCGGCGTTGCGCGTGGTCTTGATCTTGCGGGTGCGCCGCTCGTTGATCAGGTCCTGCTCGGCCACGTTCTGGGTGTCGCCGATGCTGCCGGCGTTCGCCCAGCCGCCAATCTCGGTCCAGACGGCGCCCTGGAAGTCAGATGCCGCGACCGTGCCCTTGGCGGTGACGGGACCGCCGATGAAGATCTTCGAACCCGCAATGGGGTAGAGTCCACCGCTCATAGTGTTTGCTCCTACGCAAAAAAGCCGCACAGGGGCGGCGAAACGAAAAACCCGGCGCTGGGCCGGGTCGGTTGAAAAAACGATGCTGACGCCCGCGCGGGGCGCTATTCGGTGGGCGTGGCGCCCTTCTTGGCCCGGCGTTCAGCGCGCGGCGCCTGTTGCTCGGCCAGCTCAGCAGAGCCGGTCTTTTCCTTCAGCCCCACCATCTCGGCAGCGCCTTTCACGACGTGGCCCAAGGCCTCGCCCACCTTCGCCCGGTAGAGGGCATCGCGCGCGAGCTGTTGCCGCGCCTTGCAGTCAGGGCACATGGCCACCTCCTTTCATGCAAAACATCGCCAGGGGATGCGAACGGGAACTGTCCAGTACCCCGTGTCCTCGTAGCCCTCCTGTACATGCGGGTACGAGCTGACGGCCACGCACACGGCGCCGTAGCGCATCTGCGTGCCGTCGATGAAGTGTTCGGCGATGCCCGCGGCGATCTGGTCGTAGACCGCCACGTCCTGGCCCAGCGGCTGCACCAGGGTGAGCATCAGCGACCCGCTGCGCTCGTGCGGCTTGCCGTCGGCGAGCAGCTGGCGCGACGGCGCCACCGTGACACGGCCGATGCGCAGGAACGGCAGCAGCTGGCCGCCGGTGCTGGGCACCTGGAACGTCTGCCCCGGCCACGCCCTCGGATAGGCCAGCGGCAGCGTGTCGATGCGCGACTTCAGGGCCAGCCAGATGGATGTCTCGATACCTGCGCTCATTGACGGCCCTCCACGGCGCCCTGGATCTCTTTCGCAGCCTGGGCCACGATCTGTGGCCAGGCGTCAATGGCGCCCTCCAGGAAGTGGCTGCCGGCCTGGTTGAACACGCGGCCCAGCTTGTCAGCGCCGACGAAGCCATAGTTCATGCGTCTGGCATAAATGGCTTGATAGCCGATCCACGCCGGCTGATCCAGCCGAAGCGTGGCAGCCACCACTCCTACGTTGCTTCCTGAAAAGGGGCCAATTGCCGTCTTCGGCATACCCTGAGTCGATGCCAGGATGGATCTCGACAGATTGCCCGTCTTGTACGGAACCCGTCCGCCCTCGTTCTTTGACCTGGCCATCTCTTCACCGAGCAGTTCAAACGACCGGCGGTAAACGGCAGTCATGCGCTCTTTCGACTCCGACGCCCACTGACCTATAGCCGCAGAGAATGAATTAGTCATTCGGTCCTCGCAAACTCTCCATGCAAACGATGTGCTGCCTCGGCGTAGGCTTTCGCGGCCTCGCCCAGGGTTTTGAAGCGTCCCAGGTTGAATCTCTTCCCGTAAGCCCTGATCTCGGCACGGAAGATCCCGTTGGCGAGCAGGGAAACGCCTTTGACGCCAGATGCTCCGCGCGAACCACTCATGTTCATCAGGTTCTCAGCACGCGTGGCAGCCCTCAAATTGCAGAACCGATTGTCAGTTCTGCAACCGTTGATGTGATCTATGTCTGCGCGCGGCCAAGAGCCGGATTGCATCGCCCAGATGACCCGATGGGCATACATCTTGTGGCCGAAGACGGCGCCATATCTGTAGCCAACAGGGCCCACTGTGATGAACGCCTCTTTCCCAGAGAAACGGGTATTCCACAAGCTGAACGACCGCTTTGTTGCGAAAAGTTCTCGTGGCCTCGGCAGCCAGAACAGCTTGCCGGTGTCAGGCTCGTAGCGGAGCAGCTCTCGCAGTTGCTCAGGCGTCGGTAAAATGCGCGCAGCCATGCTTTCATTCCTCCTTCGAATGATGGTTTGGTCAGAGCCCGCATCGGATGCCAGTCCTTTGCGGGCTCGCTTATTTTACTGTTCATGCATCCAGTTGGCTACTCCAGCCCGGCTGCGTGATCGACGCGAAATTCAGTGTCACAGCCGCAACGGATCACGTGCTTCGCTCCGCCTTTCGGGTCGTGGGCAAATTGAAGCGCTGCGCCATCCGGAAATACAAATGGCGTGAACAGACCGCGCACTGACTTGCCGGATTTGGCGAGATGATCGGGTCGGTGGTAAAGAGAGGCACCACGACGATGGCGCCAAGTCTTGATCACGTTCGCTGGGTCGACAACGCCAGAATCCGCCAGCTGCTTCCACTGCTCCATCCGCGCCGACATCACCGCGTTGGCGGTCTCCGTCTCGGCCACCGTGTCGGCCCGAGCCTTCAGCAATGCGTTTCGGTACTGGCGCTCGCTGATGGCCCTCTCTGCGTCCGGCACGGCTTTGCCAGCCTTGTAGGCCTTCAGGATCCGCTGCTCCGTGGCGGTGTTGACCTGGTAGCGCACCGAAAGCGTGCCGTCGACGTGCTCGATCACCAGGGCCCGGACACCCTCTGCCGTGCGCATTCCCTCGGTCACAGCCTGCAGGCGCGCGGCGCGCGGGCCGTCCAGGCCCAGCACACCACCCTCGCGGGCAGTGCCGCCAGTGGCTCGGCCAACCAGGTCCACGGCGATGTTGCGCGGGCCCTGGCCCTGGGCATAACCGGATTCGATGACGCGGCGCGCCACCTCTGCCTGCTCCTGGCTGAACCCCACCACACGGCCGGCCACGTTCTCGGCGATCCACTCCTGGGCGCCGGGGCTGGTCATCCGGAAGCGGTTGCCAATCCCGGCCAGGCCCTGCGCCTGGATCTGCGCCGCCGTAGATGCGCCGGCCTTGGCGTAGGTGTCGGTCATGACAGAGCTGTATTCAGCCCAGGCGGCCGGGTCAATGTGCAGCGCCGCGATGGCGGCGGGGGTGTCGAAGCGCGCCAGTGCGTCCAGCAGCGCGCGCCAATCCACGTTGGCCTGCAGGTCCGTCACGGAGGCCATGAAGGCGCGGTGCACCTCAGGCCGCAGCTCGGCGATCAGCAGCGCGAACAGGCGCGCCTGGGACATCGTGGGGCGCGTGGCCATGGTCAACCTCGAATCGTGAAGCGCACTGCCGACGTGGTGCCCGCAGCCGGGATGCGCTCGAAGGCGATGATGTGGACTGGCGTGCCATCCACCGAAAGCGTGTCGCCAGCCTGGTACTGCATCTGGGGCACCTCGCAGATGGCCTGCCGGTCGGACGCCAGGATCACCGTGCCGCCCATCTCCGTTCCGACCAGGCGCTGGCTCACACCGCGCACCGCGCCGCGCAGCGTCTCCGACTGCGTGACGGGCTCCACGGGATCCCACGGGTTCGGCCCGGGCGTGCCGGGCGTCTTGCGGGTCAGCACGATCTCGCCCTGGCCCAGGCCGCCCTGGCTGGTCGGTGCCAGCAGGCCGCGCGTCATGGCGGCCATCTCGCTGTAGAAGTCGGCCATCAGATCACCCTGAACAGCGTGTCGGCCCGGCGCTTGCTGGAGCACAGCCAGGGCAGGACCATCCCATTGATGATGGCGTCCGAGGCCATTCCGGCCGCCGAGGCACCGCCGCCGACATCAGCCGCCGAGAAGAACTCGCGCTCGATCACGTCCACCTTCTCGCGCTTGGTGATGCGGTTGGGATCGGTGCTTCCCGTTGCCCAGCCTGGCGTGATCGCCTGCAGGTAGGCCGCCCGGTAGCTGGCATTGATCCAGGCCGGCGGGATCAGGTCCTCGGGCACGGGCTGGCCGTTCACCCGGTGACCGGCGCGCGGCCAGGCCAGCTCCTGGGAGAAGCCGCCGGCGCGGTGGCTGCACTGCAGCCTGGTCTCGTATGCCGCATCCACATAGGCGCTGCCGATCGCGCGCAGCGTAGCGGGCGTGGCGCCAGGTGGCAAGGCCAGGCCCTGGGCCGTCAGCCAGGCCGTCAGGCCATCATCTGTTCCGTATGCCGCCATGGTCAGGCCTTCTGCAGCTTGGCGAGCTCTTCCGCCACGCGCTTGTCGGACCAGCGTTTGTCTGCAGGCTTGCCGGCCAGGGCCTCGTACTGGGAGCGCACGTCCGCGGGCTCAGCAGCAGCATCGACGCCGTGCAGGTCCTCGGCGGCGGTCAGCTCCGGCGCGGGCGCTTCAGCACCCTCCAAGCGCACGGCCATGCTGGCAGCCAGCAGGTCCAGGTACTCGCCAGAGAACTCGCCCTCGACGCTGCCGAAGGCCGGCAGGCGCACCGGGCCATCGACGCCCTGTAGGTCATAGGGGCTGTTGGTCAGGTTCGTGATCTTTTTCATGGTCGCTCCAGGCATAGAAAAGCCCACTGCGGGGCAATGGGCTGTGTATGCCGGGTCAAGGGCCGTAGCCCTCAACCCAGACCCGTCAGGGGGTGGGCGGTTCGCTGATCTGGTCCAAGTAGCGCATGGCCACCGTGGTCAGCAGCTCGACGCCGCCGGTGCGGAAGATGCCGGGCACCGCGTAGTTGAGCGGGCCGTCCTGGTACACCGGCAGGAAGCGGTGCGGCATGGGCAAGTGCAGCTTCACGTAATCGCCGTCGTTCTTGTAGGCCACCATGCGGCCCGTGGTGCCGTTGGCGGCGCCCGTGCCAAGCTCGCGCACCGTGCGGATGGTCAGGGGACGACCGGTCTGCATGGTGTACAGGTTGGTGCGCAGCACGAACGACAGGATGGTCTCCATCGTCGTGGCGCTGTAGGGCGTCGCGGCGATGTAGTTGTAGGCCTCCACGGGCAGCAGGATGGTGTCTGCCAGCTCGGTCTCGAAGGTGGCCAGCGAGATGCCCTGCAGCGCGATGTTGATGTCGCGCACGATCTGGGCCGGGGTCTTCTGGCCCACGCCAGCCGCGTTCACCCACAGCGTGGAGCTGCCGGTGCCGTCCGCCGGAGCGTTGACCGTCACGACGCCGCTGTAGTTGATCAGGCCGCCCATGCCCTTTTCAGGCGCGCCCTTCAGGGTCAGGTCGTACATGAACTTCATGTACGCCAGGCGAGCGGCGCGCGCGCGGCGATCCGACAGGCTTGCACCAGGGAAGGCCATGGTCGTGTTGACCTCCTCCAGATTCCACTGGTAGCCGATGGCCGCCAGCTGGAAGGTCTTGGTCTGCATGTCCTGGTTGACATCGGCCAGCGGGATGTCCTTGGCGTAGCCGGACTGCCAGTTGGCGCGGCCGGTGCTGTCGGACGTGTAGGTCAGGATACCCGGGGACCACTCGGGCGCCGAGCTGTCCACGAAGATCAGACGGCCGAACTCCCAGTCGGGGTGGCGCGACTCGTACACACGTTGGTTGACCTGGTAGGCCTGGTTGGTGACGAACGCGAGTGCTTGTTGGTCGTTGAATTGGTGCATTTTTTAGGCTCCCGAAACGGAAAGCGAAGGGACGGGGCGGCGGTAGCGCACGACGCCGACCGCGCCGCTGACGCCGTCTTCCTCGAACTGCGCGCCGGGGATGGTCACCACGGTGGCGGACTGGGCAGCGCCGGTCCAGTTGTTGGCGGCCGTGTTCCAGCGGGCGGCTTGGCCCTTGGTCACGTTGGCACCCAGCAGCACGCCGATGACGCCGGATTCGCAGATGCCGACGTTGTCGTACTGCGCGTAGCCGTCACCGGAGCGCGGCAGGACCTGCGAGGCCTCGGTGATGCCCAGCACGTTTTCACCGGTGGTGGCCGTGATCTGCACGCAGGTGTGCGCGCCAGTGCCGGGCTTGACGGGGACGCCGAAGCCCAGCGTACCGGAGCCTTCCTTAGTGCGAGTGATGGTGTTCCACTCTTCCATGTTGACGCGGCGGCCAACAGCGAAAGCGACGAGGTTTTCCTTGAACTGAATAGGCATGTTGTGTGCCCTCCTTTACTGCTTGGTGCGCCAGGCGTTGAGGTCGGCATTGGCGGTGGCCAGCGCCTTGTCGGCCAGGGACTGGGCGTCGCCCACGTTGACCACGCCTTGGCGCAGCGCGGTGGCCACGGGGTTCGTGGTGGCGGCGTCCTTGGCCAGAGCCTTGAACATGCCGGTGATCTCGGCGTCGCTGGCGTCCTTGACGATGCTGTCGCCCAGCTTGGCCAGCACGGCGGCCTTGCGCAGCTCGGCGTCGGTCTTGCCCTTGGGGTCGATGCTGGCGTCCATGGTCTTGACCAGGCCCACCAGCTCGGAGCGCGCGGCCACCAGGGAATCCACATCGATGTTGGCTGCGGCCTGGGCGGTCGCCAGATCAGCGCGCAGCTTGCCGATGTCTTCGTCCTTGGCTGCGATGGCCGCGGCGTGCTTGGACTCGGCATCGGTCAGCTTGCGCGCCATGTCGGTCTTGTACTGCTCGATCAGAGCAACATCGGTGTCGGCAACTTGGACGGCCTTGTCGCCCAGCACCACCGTCTTCATGTCAGGCATAAGCCCTCCTTTGGATTTGGGCGAAATGCCCGGTTGAAAATCTTGGACAGGGCTCGCGCCCCAGGAATCGCCGATGCGTGCCATCTCGCCGGCGCGGCCCTTGGGCACCAGGGCGAGGTGGTTGTAGCGGATGCCGCGCTGCTCGAAGTCGGCCTCCAGGCCGTCACGGGCCGGGACGATCGCGGCGCTGTAGCCCATCGAGATCTCCTGATGGGTCGTGCGCGCGGCCTTGGCTGCCCCGGCGTCCTTGATCATGGGATTGACCACGATCCACTCGGGCTCGGTGGCGTAGGCGTCGCCCACCTCCCCCACGGCCAGTTGCTGCCAGTTCGCCGCGGTGACCTCCTCGGCCGGGTGATCAACGGTCACGGGCAGCCGGGTGATGCTGGCCAGCGAGTCCTTGGCGAAAACCTCGTCGGCGTGCCGATAGACCCGCACCACGTCGCCTGGCTTGAAGCCCGCATCCCGCGCCACGTCGCCCAGCTCGCTCGCGTAGTACAGCTGCACGCCGGTGCGCGCGACGCGGGCCGTGGCCACCAGGTAGCCCTCGCGGGTCTCCTTCAGCTCGCCCACGGCCACGCGGTCAGCGAATTTCACGTTCATGGCGGGCCTCAGAAGGTCGTCGGCCGGGCCACGGCGCGAGTGAGCGCCATCAGGCCCGTCTGCAGGTCAGTCGCCCCGATGGCAGCCCAGCGGCCATCCACATCGGGAGCGGCCCGCAGACGCTCGACCAACTCCCCAAGCACCACGCCCTGGGCCTTGATCTCGTTCATCAGGGCCGCCTCGGCCTCGGTCAGCTGGCGGTATCCGGTGATCTTTGGCTGTTGAAAAGTTTCCATGTCAGCTCTCCTTCCAGTTTTCGTCCAGGGCCTCGAAGATCTCGGGGCCCAGCTTGATCTCGCCGCGCCATGGCTCGATGGCATCGATGTCGCCGGCGAAGGCGTAGGAGATCGAGACGTGCGGCTGGTACTCCGGCCAGTCCCATGTCGCGCCGGCTCGGACCATCTCCTCATGGCGCCAGGACAGGCTGCTGCTGACGAACGCCAGCACGGCCGTGTCCTTGCTTTCCCCGAAGGCCTCCATCAGCCGCGCGCCGCCGGCGTTGACCGTCAGCTCGCTGCCCCAGGCCTCGCCCATCGCCATCCAGTTCACGGGCTGGCGGCTGTAGGTGATGGTCACGTGCATGTCTGCGGCGGCCACCAGATCGCCGACGCCCTGCTCCCGGTAATGGGCTAGGATCTCGGCGGCGTTGAGCACCTTGCGGCTGACGTACAGGGGGCGCGGCGCGGCATCGGCCAGCGGCGCGGCGCCAGTGGCTGGCGGGTCTTCCTCGCCCTCTGCCGGCAGGCCTTGCTCGCGCAGGCTCCCGAACTCCTCCACCGCCTGCTCCAGGCCGGGCAGCATCCCCTGCTCCGTCAGCTCGTTGACCAGCGCATCGGACAGCGCGTCCATGGGGATCAGCTCGCCAGCAGTGGCGCCAGCCAGCGAGCGCGCGGCCGAGGCCGTCTTGCTGAAGATGTCGGCCCGCTCCGTCTCGGTCAGCTGCCGCAGTGGGCGCCACTCGAAATAGATCTCCTCGGGCCGCTTGCCCAGGGCCTGCCAGATCAGGCATTCGTCCAGCAGCTCCATGGCCGGCTGGATCTCCGTGGCCTGGATGTGCCCGATGCGGTCGAAGTACACGCGCTCGTCGCCGTCGCCGGAGCCAGACAGGCCCACGGCGGCGCGGCCGTACAGGCGCGTGACCGGTATGCGCGAGGCACCGGCCACGGCGTCCATGAACTTGGCCACCACGTCCGGCAGGCCGGCGAAGTTGGCGCTCTTCTGCTCGTAGTCGTCCTCGGCGTCGATGACCAGGGCGCCGTTGATGCCCTTCATGGCCGCCTGCGTGCTCAGCCGGCGCGTGACCTGGGCGTCATTGCCCCCGTCCGCCAGCAGGTCGGCGAAGCCCTTGAACTTCAGCACGTCCACCTTGGCCTCAAAGACCAGGGAGGCCATGTTGGCCATGGTGCCGTCCATCTGCTGGACGGCATCCATCGTGGATTGCAGCACGCTGTCACCCCAGCCCTGGTTCGCCGTGGCGGTGTTCGCATCCTCAGGCAGCGTGGCACCTCGGAAGATCACCAGCCGGCTGGCGTGGATGCGCACCTGGCCGGCGTTGTCGCCCGTGGCCAGTGTGTAGAACTCCGGTCGCCCGTAGAACGGGTTGTCGATGTCGCGCACCACCTGGTCCGGGGTCAGGTTATTCCGGGTCAGCACCACCAGGGACCGGACCTCCTCCTTGCCCGCCTGCAGCGGCAGCTCCTGCTTCGCCGTCTTGGTGTTCAGGTAGATCGCCGACCCGCCATACAGCCGCGCGGCCGTCACGGCATCCTGCACGCGGCGCTTGAGGTGCAGCTGCTTCTCCAGCCGCTCAATCTTGGTGATCTGCTCAGCCTCGGCGCGCCACTGGCGCCATTTCCGGGTCGAGTCCTCTGCCGGGTAGTCGATGATGGCCCGGGCTAACCAGGAGTTGCGGTACGCGGCCAGCAGCGCGGGCCCGGCCAGCAGCGTGTCCACGTACTGGTTGTGCGCCGCCTTGTCGCGCGCGGTGCCCAGGTTCGCCACGATGTTGACGAGCCCATCAGCCATGTTTTTGATGATGCCCATCAGAAGCCTCTCCAGGAATATCCAGATCGTTCGACCAGATGCGGGCACGCGCCCATGATGAAAGCGTCGGCCAGGTTGGGCGAAGGCACGCCGCGCTTGGCCAGCGCATCCTTCGGCTCCACGATGTCCAGCCCTCGCTTGCTGTAGCGCCGGCGCGGGGTGGATAGCTCCACCTTTAGCTGCTCCAGCTTGGCAATGCCGCCGCTGATGCTGATCAGCTCGCTCGGCTCGAACTTCTCGCCCTTGGTCACGGCGTTGAAGGTGTTCCGCAGCCGGTCGGCCACGTCCTGCCAGGCCTGTGCCTTCAGGTTCTCGAACTTGTCCTTGTTCTTGACCTTGGGCGCGTACTCCAGATCCGGGTTGATGACCGCGCCAGCAGCGTTGAACTTGTGATAGCCCGACTTCACGCCCATGTCGGCCAGCGTCGATCCCACGTGCGCCCCGACACCAATCGAGTCGTAGACCAGCGAGCCGCCGGCCACATGCGCCCATGCCCGCTTCGTGGACTGGTTCAACTCATCCTCGGGCGCGGACCATTCGTCCATCTCCAGGCACACGGCGCCGTCGAAGATCGAGCAGGCGTTCTTGTCGGCGCCGGAGTCGGCCACGTCATAGCCGACCGCGCGCGCGCCAGACAGGCTGATGCCGAGCTTCAGATGAGCATCGACAGCAGCCTCCACCCACGCGAACTTGATCACTGCGGCGTCATCACTGGTGCGCGGCTGCCCCAGGTAGATGTGGCGATAGGCGTCTGGATCGACCTCCTTGAGCCGCGCGGCCTTCTTCCTGGCCGTTTCCGAGAGGAACGGGTTATCCAGGTAGTTGATGTGGCGGATGACGCAATCGTCACCCAGCAGCGCGGGCAGCTTGGCCTGCACGAAGTCGGTGATCAGGTCAGGGTTCCAGAGAATCCAGACCTCAGACCCTTCCTTGCGGATGGTGGGGTCGATGATCGACCACTGTTCCTCCGTCAGGCCTTCGCCCTCTTCAATCCAGCAGACATCCACGCCCTCGGTGCCCTTGATGTCCTCGATGTTCCGGGCTAGGCCGTAGAACAGGAACTCGGAGCCGGTCTCCCTGTGCCGGATCGTGGACACGCCGATGTCGAACTCGTCGCTCCACCCGGCCTGCTGGATCTTCTCCTTGACCACGGTGTAGACCGAGTCCGCAATCCGATTCTGGAACTGTCGCAGGCACAGGAACCGCACCGAGTAGTTGCGCGCCAGGAAGGCGGCCATGCCGCCAGCATCCTGAGTCTTCGATGAGAACCGTCCGCCCTTCAGCAGCTTGTACGGCTTGCGAGTGCGCCAGAAGTCACGCAGATTCGGATTGAGCTGGTACATGGTCTGCATAGAAGTCGGCCAGGCCCCGCCCCTTCTGCGCCAGACTGCCATCGGGGTTCGACACTTCAACCTTGGTGGGCTCGGCAATGCCGTATGCCTCGCGCTCCATCGTCACCAGCACCTTCATGGCCTCGGCCAGCTTCTTGGCGCTGTCGATGCGGCCAGATGTGGAGGTCACGCGCTGGCATGCCTTGAGCAATCCTTCGGGGCCATCCTCTCCAGCAAGCGCGGCTTCCAGCTGCTCCAGCAAGCCGAGGTTGTCGGTCTGGATTTCCAGCTCTTCCATGAGCTTCATGACGAGCGCGCGATTGCGGGCAATGTCGCGGCGGTGGGAAACGCGGACATCAGCGATGACCTGCGCATTGGCCTCAACCAGCACCCGCTCGGTTGCCAATGTCTCCGTGGCAACCGACTTGGCAACCTCGGCTTTGGCAACCAGGGCATCAGCCTTCGCCTTTATCTTGGCCTGCAGGTCTCGCTCCCACCCCTGGGCCTTGGCACGCTTCTGGATCGCGGTATGGGACACCCCACACGCGGCGGCGATCTCACGGATGGAAAGCAGGCCGGCGCGGTAGTCCGCCTCGATGCGCTCCCAGTCGGGCGCCTTCTTGTCTTGTGCGCCAGCCACGTCAGCAGCCGGCTTTGCCTTTGCCGGTGTTGCCATGGCAGGCCCTTTCAATCAGTTCTGTTTGGTGGACTTGTCAGAGAACCAATCTGCAATGCGCACAGAAACCCCCTTGAGCGCACCGTGCCGGCCCTCCAGGATGTAGTCGCCGTCAGCGCTGATCAGGCTGGAGCGGACGCTGTGATCCACATACGAAACATAGACCTCATCGACCTTCAGGCCACCTGTGGCATCGTGGAATTTCTGAATGGCCGTCCGCATCTCGGCGGAAAGGGTCTTGGCGTGCTCTTGGATTTGGTCGCGCGGGGTCATGGCGCTCTCCTGTGAATAGGTGCCACCGCTGCGGGCAAGGCGTCCCTGGCGCGTGAGGCGTGGTGGATGCGCCCGAGCGGTGGCGAACTGGAGCGGCCTCCGGGAATCGAACCCGGCTCCTCAGCTTGGAAGGCTGATGCCCGACCGATAGGCCAAGGCCGCGAATAAAAAAGCCCGCCGAAGCGGGCAACCACGAAGAACCGGTGGTGGTCAGTGCAGCGGAAGCGCGGGCTGGATCTCGGCGTTGAGGCTTTCGATGCGGGCCAGCAGCGGCGCCTTTTCCTTCTTGCGCTCCAGCATCAGGTGCGATCCGAAGGAGGCGCGGACTTTGGACTCGACCTCCTGGGCGATGGCGGCCTGCAACTGTTTCCATAGGTCATGCCCGCGCTGGTTCAACGCATCACGCATACGGAAGAACTCGGAGATCAGGTCCGCCTTGAAGGCTACGACGGCGGCGGTGTTGCGCATGAGCGAAATCAGCAAGGCCGCCTGCTGCTCGTTCAGAAGCGCGTATTCGACATCGCCACCGCCATGCGACCCTTCCGCTCTTGCCCGGATTTCAAATCTGACCAAGCCGAACCGCTCCATGGCGGCGCGATGCCGGCGCAGCAGCTTCATGGTGCTGGCGTGCTGGGCCTTCATGCCCTGGCAGATGGTTTCAGTTGAGGCCAGGGGCTCGCCATCAACGATGACGACCAGTGGCGTGAATGCTTGCATAGCTGTCCTTTCGTGGTTGGAAACGAAAAAACCGCCACTGGGGCGGTTTGCTGGGCGGCCACTGGGTGGCTCTATTGGTGTACGCGGATTGATCGCGGAAATGAAAAAAGCCCCGGTCATTGCTGATCGAGGCTTCCTGGTCGCGACCGTTCCGGCGCAAACCGGAACGTTCAGTGCTATTGCTAACGGACGGGCAGAAGGTAGCACAGGATTTCCTCCCCTGCAACACCCCCGCATGAATTGGTCACCCCATCGGACTTACGCCTGCTGGGGCGCTGGGGGGATGCCGTTCGCTGACCAGCTCCGCAGCTTGTGGCGAGACATTCCCGCGCGCCAATCCCGCAGCGCGCGTCCCGGCTGGTTCGGGCGCAAACGAAAAAGCCCGCAGGGCATGGACCTTGCGGGCTATCTTTTGGGCGCGTCAATCCATCTCTGTCCTGCCCCGGTTTCAACGCCGGGGGAGTGCTTCAACGGATTGAGTGGCCTGAGCACAGCTCAAACATCGTGCCTTTCGACACAACGCGGCGCAAACGTTACCACACGTTTTATGCCATGTCAATTTCAGTGCAGGCGCTTGAATATCCGGCTGGAGTGGGCCCGCCGGCATTCCTGCACATAGGTGATCAGGCTCATTGCCAGCATGTCGGATGGCTCCTTGCGGAATTTCTCGCCCTTGCACTTCGGGCACTTGTGGTCCTTGCCCTTGCGCTCGACAAGGCCGGCGCCGTTGCAGACTTTGCAGCGCGGGTCCATCAGCCAGTCCATGGCCAGCGTTACGGATTCGTGCACGTCGGTATGCCCGCGCGCCTCTGCAGCGGAGACCAGGGCGGCATGCATGCGCTCCATGTCGCTCCTGGTGGGCTTGGAGATGAGGCGCAGGTAGTGAGAGGCCATGCTGTATTCGCTCAGGCCGCTGGCCTTGATCAGGTCCACCTGGCCGATGCGGTGGGGCACGTCAGCCAGGTTCGAGGCGTTGGTAGCGGACAGGTAGCGTTCTTCGATCATTGTGGAGTCCTCTTTCTGGCAGGGATAGGTGATGGCGTGGTTCAGATCGAGAGCGCGCGGCGGATTTGGCGCATCTGCTTCTCGGACCACTGCACGGCGGCCACTGCAATGCCGTTGCGGTCCAGGTCGATGAGGCCGTCGAAGACCTGGGCGGCCTGGCGCGCGATCTGCAGCTCGGGCCCAGACAGGCCCACGCGCTTCTTGGCGCGCAGGCGCTGGCACACAGCCGGGTAGGTGTTGAGCTGGGCGGCGATGGCGTGCTCGGCCTCTTCCGTCAGGGGCTCGCCGTCTTCCCACAGCAACCGGAACATCTGGCTGTAGGTGAAGCCGGTCTCGATCCAGTCCCACAAATCGGCCACGGTGGCCGTGCCGGTCTCCAGCCGGTGGACCAGGTCGTGGTGGGCGACCTTCGCGCTCAGCTTCGTGGACTCGGCCAGCTTCGGCCGCCAGAACTTGGGCAGCTGCGCGGGTGCGCGGTGTTGGTGGTGGCGCTTCATCCGAGCAGTCCTCCATAGGTCTTCCAGAGGCAGGCACCAAGGCAGAAACCGAACATGCCGTTGCGCACCCATTCGTTCATGCGGGGGCTGACCAGCACCAACATCAGCAGCAGGTAGTACTCGGTCTGGCTCATCGCTCGAAACCTCCCATGAAGCTCTCCATGCAGGCCCAGCGCTGGTGCACGTCCAGTGCGGGCCAAAGGACTGCTTGGGCATGCCCCGTCCACAGGAAGTTGTCGATCGCGCGCTGCAGCTCGCAGAATCCGGCTTCGTCCATGGCCTCGAAGTCCATGCTCTTGGGGATCGCGTTGGGCTTGCCGTCCAGGCCCGGGACGAAATCACAGTGGCCTGCGCCCATCAGCAGCCAGTGGCGCAGCTTCGTGGCGTCGTCAAAGGCCTCGGTCTGGTCCAGCAGAACCTCGAGCTTTCTAAAGAAATGGCGGTGGTGCGCGAGGCTGCGCGGCAGTCGGAAGCTGAATGAAAGCGTCTGCCCCACAGGGAGTTCCGCCACCATGCGGCGCCACTTTTGAAAAGCGCGCTCATTGACCTCTCCTGACCCTCGCAGGCGCCCGTCGTCGCCCTTCAGAATGATGCAATGGCTCATATGGTGCAGCCCTCGTGATACCGACGTTTGCCGGCGATGTACGCCTGGTGGGCCTGCTCTTCGGTGGCGAAATAGCCAAGCGATTTCTGCCGGCCATTGACGGCGATCAGCGCGCGCCATTTCCTGGTCCCGGCATGCCACGCGGTGCCCATGAGAGTCCCATGCTTGCGCCCTTTGGTGGATCGCCGCAGGTTCTGCTGGTTGACGGAGTGCGGCACATCCCGCAGATTCGCCAGCCGGTTGTCGGAAGGATCGCCGTTGATGTGGTCGATGTCGTGCTGAGGCCATTCACCATGCACATGCAGCCAGGCAAGGCGGTGCGTCAGCATTGGTTTGCCACCGATGTTGACGAGGCGATAGCCTGTAGGGCGCTGCGTGCCAGCCTCTTGGCCAGCTTTCATGGAGATCCGGCCACGCCCGCACCGACGATCTTCTCGATAGCTGAGCCGCCCGGTCAGAGGGTCGTAGTCGAACATTGCGCGGACTGCTTCCGCTGTCAGGTCGGTGGCTTTCATGCTTCTTCGCTCCAGAGAGGCAGGTGCGCGGGCCAGAGACCGCGCTGTTGGATCGTGTGGCGGGTGATGCGGCCCCATTCCTGGCCGTAGGCGCGGTGCCCATCCCTGCCGCCTTCAACCAGGCGGTACTGGTCATAGGCCGCATGGCATCCCTCGATGCCCGGGCGCGCGCAGCACAGCGGGAAGCCGGTGCGGTCGTCGGTCTTGAGCGCGAAGCCCTTGCCGAGGTTCAGGTGCGCGTGCTGGCTGTAGCCGTGACGCGG
>NZ_JTKZ01000756.1:0-566 GCF_000799035.1 Delftia sp. ZNC0008 | reverse complement strand
CCGCCATTGCCGCAGGCCGCGCCGACCGCTCCTGGGTGGCGCGCACGCTGGCCGCCAAGGGGGTGCTGTGATGGACCATCGCGTTGTCCGTTTCGACTACTGGCTGGATGCGGCCTTTGACCGCATCGTCTCGGCCGCGCCTGGCGTGCAGCTGGTCACCTGCCGGCGCGAGGGCGATGATGCCGCCGCCTGGCAGGCCCTGGCGGGCGCCCAGGTCTACCAGATCACGGCCGCCAAGGACGAGCTGCCGCGCCACTGGTTCGCCACGGCGGATCTGCTGGCGCGCTGCCCCGATCTGCTGGCGGTATCTTCCAGCGGATCGGGCTGCGACACCGTCGACATCGAGGCCTGCACGCGCGCCGGCGTGGCCGTGATGAACCAGTCGGGCGGCAATGCGGATTCGGTGGCCGAGATGGCCATCGGGCTGATGCTGTCCGTGCTGCGCCGCATCAACGAATCCGACCGCCTGCTGCGCGCCCCTGCCCGGGGCTTCAGCCGCGAGGACGTGATGGGCCACGAGCTGCGCGGCCGCACCCTGGGCCTGGTCGGCGTGGGCGAGGACGCGG
>NZ_JTKZ01000584.1:0-359 GCF_000799035.1 Delftia sp. ZNC0008 | reverse complement strand
CTCGAAGCGGATGGCGTTGGCGTCGCCCTGGCCGTTCTTCATGCCTGACCCCGGGTTGCCATCCTTGCTCGACCGGGTCTTGATGCCCGATTGCGTGGCGTTGGCCGGCAGCGCCCAGGGCGGCATGTTGGCCGCGTTGTAGACGCAGCCCGTGACGATGGGATAGTCCGGGTCGCCGTTGAGGAAGTCCACCACCACCTCGTGCCCTATGCGCGGGATGGAGATGGCGCCAAAGCCTGGTCCTGCCCAGTTGGTGGCCACGCGGATCCAGCAGCTGGAGTTCTGGTCCTTGCTGCCCAGCCGGTCCCAGTGGAACTGCACCTTGATGCGGCCGTATTCGTCGGTCCAGATTTCTTCTC
>NZ_JTKZ01000686.1:0-825 GCF_000799035.1 Delftia sp. ZNC0008 | reverse complement strand
TATCTCGCGGGCCTGGCGCGCGGAGCCGCTGCCCATGAAACCGGGCGGCAGGGGCGGGCAGCCATCGGCGCCGCCGTTGCGCATGTCGATCTTGTGGGCGAATTCGTGGATCACCACGTTGGCGGCCTGGCCGCCGTGACCGTGGTGGCTGGCATGCGGCCCGCGGCCTGCGCCGATGGCCTGCCAGCTCAGCATGACGGGGCCGCCATGCATGGCCTCGCCCATGATCACTTCGTCGTAGTCGTGGATGACGCCGGCCTCGTCCATGCTCTGGCGCCGTGCCACGGCATCGCCCGGGTGCACCACGATGCCGACAAAGTCGTCATACCAGGACAGCGCGCCCTGCGGCTCGCCCCAGTGCAGCAGTGGCAGGCAGGCCTGGGCGGCAATCTCCAGCGCCATGGCGTCGCTCACTTGCAGGCCGTGCGCGCCGTGGAAGCGCTTGCGCTGCAGGAAGACGGCGGCCAGTGCGCGCAGCTTCGATTGCTCCTCCAGCGTCAGCGAGGAAAGAAAGGGGTAGGCGGCCAGTGTGGACAGCCACAGTGGCGCTGGAATCTCAGGCACCGGCGAGACGGCGGAGCGTGCGCGGCGGCCCAGCCGCCGGACCCAGTGGCCCAGTTGTCGCCAGAGGCTCATCGTTGGGGCGCCTGTTCAAGTACTTCGGACAGCGGCAGGCGCCGCAGGCCCTGGCCCTGCTCCCAGCGCAGCACTTCGGCGCGCGGCACGGCGGCTGCCAAATCCCAGTCGCTGAGCACCACACGCCGCAGGCCATCGCCCAGTTCATGGTCGGCCGGGCGGTGCGTGTGGCCGTGGACCAGGGTGGCG
>NZ_JTKZ01000585.1:0-547 GCF_000799035.1 Delftia sp. ZNC0008 | reverse complement strand
ATCGAGGAGCGCCGCGCCGAACTGGGCGCCGTGGGCCGCAACGACCTGCGCCAGGCCGCCTCGCGCCAGGCCGGCGCCCTGGCCCAGCAGCATGCGCTGGAGTCGCAGCGCATGGATGCGCTGGCCCGCTTCACGCGCTACTTCGGCTTCACGCCCCAGGCCGGCTGGCTGCCCCAGCTCAATGTGCCCGAGCAATGGATGCCGGCCAGCGAAGACTCGGCCCTGCAGGCGTCCGAAGCCGTCAGCCCCGAGCTGCAGGAAATGCAGCAGCAGATCGAGAAGGCCCGCGCCGAAGTCGACCGCAGCAAATCCCAGCGCTTTCCCACCCTGGCCGCCGTGGTGGCCCACACGCGCGACCCCAGCGGCGTGCTCTATGCCGAGGGCACGCGCTACGGCGTGGAGCTGAGCTGGAACTTCGGTAACGGCTTCGAGCTGCGCGACCGCATCCTCAAGGCCATCAACGAGCTGCAGGCCCAGGAAGCGCAACAGGAAACCGTGCGCCGCCAAGTGCGCGAGACCGCCTCCGCCGCCTGGGGCCGCACCCAGT
>NZ_JTKZ01000045.1:0-4330 GCF_000799035.1 Delftia sp. ZNC0008 | reverse complement strand
GGCCGCCATGCAGGCCGCCATGGCCGCGGGCGGCGAGGCCGGGCCCGTGCATTCGGCCGCGCTCAAGGTGGCGGGCGAGCACAGCTGGCCCATGGCGGACCTGCGCGTGGACTGGTCCGAGCACGATCCCATCGGCGCGCTGCAAGGCCTCTGGGCCGCCTACGCGCCGCAGATGCAGGACTACCAGACGCGCGCCATCGATCCCACGGCCGCGCCCAGCTACGGAGTGCCCGGCGATGAGTGAGGCGGCCGGGTAGCTGACACATCGCCTTGCCCGGGCGCACGGGCGTGTCGCGGCACTGGCATCGCGTTCACTTGGCGTCTGAAATCACGGGGGTATCGGGCGTCCAGCACGTGGTGCGGTTGCGGCCATTGCGCTTGGAGAAGTACATGGCGGCGTCGGCCCGCTCCAGGCAGCGCTCGACCGATGCCTCGCCCTCGTCCATGAGGCATACGCCCAGGCTCACGGTGAAGCGGATCGGGCTGTCCTGGCCCTGTACGGACACGGCCAGCGCCGCCACGGCCTCACGCAGGTTCTCCGCGCGCCGCAGTGCGGTCGGGGCGTCCACGTCCGTCAGCAAGACGGCGAATTCCTCGCCGCCCAGGCGGCCCAGCATGTCGCCCTGGCGCAGCTGCTTGGACACCGCGATCACCAGATGCCTGAGCACCTCGTCGCCCACGCCATGGCCGAAGCTGTCGTTGACGCGCTTGAAATGGTCGATATCCAGCATGATCAGTGCCGACGGATGGCTCAGTCCCAGGCGCAGGTGCTCCAGCTCCGACTCCATGCGCGTGATGAAGGCCCGCCGATTGCTGGCACCCGTGAGCGCATCGGTCAATGCCAGGGCTTCGAGTTGCGTTTCGCGCCTCTTGTAGTCGGTCACGTCGTGGAATACCCAGCAGTAGCCAAGCAGCCGCTCCTGCCTGCGAAGCGGCAGCAGCTCCGTTTCTATATGGCGGCCGTTGGACAGGGCAAAGATCGTTCGTTGCGACAGGGCACCTGCCCCCGGTTGCGGCGCAGGTTGCAAGGCCGTTGCCATGGCCGGGGGCAAATAGGACAGCAAGGTCTGCAGGCTTTTCCCCACAAGGTCCGTGGCGGACAGCGGCAGCTCGAACAGGTCCACCAGCATTGCGTTGCTTGCCCTGATGCACTGCCCCGCATCGTCGGTCACCAGGATGCCCGACGGAAATTTCTCGATGATGGCCTCCAGCCGCTGCTGTACCTGGTGCAATGCGCTTTCCGCCTGATGGCGGGCATCTACGTCGAACAGTGTCCAGATCACATTGCCCTGGGGATCTTCGGGGTCCAGCAGTGCCCCCTGCATGTCGAACCAGCGCATGTGGCCGCCCTTGACCTTCAGTGCCCACTCGGTACGCACCGTGCCCTTCAGGCTCAGGCGCTCGTACAGCGATGCGAAGCTGTCGAAACTGTCGCCGGACGGATGCAGCTGCTGGAATGAGCACTGCGGCTCGAGCGCGCCCGCCGCAAGGCCGAAGCACTCGGCTGCCCGGGCATTGGCGTAGACGATGCTGCGGCGATGGCTGGCGACAAGCACCAGGGCGCTTCCGCGCTCCAGCAGGGCGCTCACCATATGGGTCTGCTCCACCCGTTCCTGGATATCGGTGTGCATTCCCAGCATGCGCAATGCCTTGTTGTCGGCATCGCGCAGGGTCACTTCCCCGCGCGATTCGATCCATCGCCAGGAGCCATCGGCCTGCCTTATGCGCATCTCGACACGGAATGGGTCGCCGTGTTCGAGGTGGCGCCTGAGCCGGTCCTGGACGCGAGGCTGGTCCAGTGGGTGCAGCAGATGCATGAAGCCGGCCACCGTGAACGAACCGAGTGCCTGGTCCGGCATGCCCAGCATCTGGTAGCAGCGGGCATCCCACAGCACCTGGTCGTGTTCGCGGTCCCACTGCCAAAGTCCGTCACGCACGGCACCGATGGTCAGCCGCAGCCGTTCCTCGCTTTCGTGAAGCGCCTTGCGCAGGCTTTCGTCCTGGGTGACATCGAGGATGTAGCCATGCCAGAGCACGGTTGCGTCGTCAGTGCGTTGCGGGCGTGCATGGCCCTGCAGCCAGCGCACGGAGCCATCGGCGGACTGTACGCGGTACTTGCAGGCCCAGTCCCCCTGGCTGCGCATCGCTTCGTCGATGGACCGCCTGAGCGCGGAGATATCTTCCGGATGAACCCGCTGTGCCAGGTCCTGCAAGGCAGTGTCTGCCGTATCCGGATCGATGCAGTGCATGGCATAAAAGCCGGGGTTGGCAAACGACAGAGCGTAGTGGCCGGCAGGGTCCCAGCTGTACTGGAACAGGCCGCCCGGCACTTCCTGCGACAGGAGATGAAAGCGCTCTTCGGACTGGACCCGCTGGTCCTCCTCCCGCCAGCGCTGGAACGCCAGCCAGGCCGTCAGCATCCCGCCCAGAAAAATCAGCAGCGTGCCTATGCCGTTGCGCCACAGGCTCTGCCGTATGGTCTCGTTGAGCGGACCGAACACGGCCTCGTGGTCCAGCCCCGTGCTCACCAGTATCGGAAAGCCGCTGACGCGGCTCCAGGCATACATGCGCTGTATTCCGTCGGTGCTCGCCAGCACCTCGTAGGTGCCATGCGTGACATCGGGGGCAAACAGCGCCACCCGCTTCGCGGGCAACTGGCGCCCGAGCACCCGGTCCTGGTTCTGCGAGCGCGCAAGATAGGTGCCGTCCTCGCGCAGCAGCAAGATCACGTCGCGCGGGCTGTCGAAGATGGCCTGCAACTGCCGCGACAGGTACTGCGGCGACAGCGACACCACCAGCACGCCCGCAAACGCGCCACGGTGGTGCAGGGCGCGGCTCAGCTGGATACCCCATTGCCCGGAAACCCGTCCCTGTACCGGACGGCCGATGAAGGTTCCCTGCGTCAGGCCCTTCAGATGCGCCTGGAAATGTTCGCGGTCGAAAATGGATACGCCCTGCGCAGGCGGCTCCGAGGCTGCCAGGCTCGAATACACCACCTGGCCCTTCGCATCGGCCACGGCCACCTGGACGATGGTGCCGGGCGGATAGGCCTCCTGGACGCTGGCGACGGCTCGCCCGAACGCCTCGGAGTCACCCGACTCGTAGTCCCGGGCCAGGTCCCGCAGGGAATAGTTCAGGCCCGACAGCATGGTCCCGGCCTGCGCGGAAACCGCCTGGGACATCTGCGAGACGCGCAGCCATGCCTGATCCCGTGTGTAGCGCTGCATGTACTGGTGGCTGGTCAGCAACGCGGCCCAGTACAGCCCCGCTGCGAGCGCCATCAAGCAGACGCCTGCAATGACGGCCAACGATGTTCTTGCGTGCGAGCGCGAGGAAAGGGCGGGACGATGGATAGCGGTGGAACGAGAAGACATGCAACGCAGCGAGACAAGAAAAAAGATCTGCAACGCCAGCTGTCAACCGCAATGGCCCACCGATACAGCGCCCCGCACGCCACAGCGCTCGAGACGCAGGTCCTGCCTGCCGGTGGGCCAGAGCAACCGATATGACTCTGTGAATACGTCGCTCTATAAGCATGCTAACTCAGATAGGGGCCTGCGCGATAGCCAGCTTGGCAGGGCAGGGCCTGCAGGCTGCAGCAGCCGGCGCGCAGCCTATCTGCGCGTCCCGGATGTCTAGGGTGTCTTGGGCGCCCCGGTCCTGGCAGCGTCCTGGACCTGCCCGGGCTGCGCCTGTGGAAACACCCGCGCGCACAGGAAGTCCACCAGTGCCCGCAGCTTGGGCGAGGGGTGCCTGCTGGCGGGCCACAGCACGTGGAAGACATTGGTGTGCTCCATCCAGTCCGCCAGCACGGGCTGCAGCCGGCCGTCGGCCAGCGGCTCGCGGATGGAAAAATCCGGCAGGTAGGCGATGCCCAGGCCCTGCAGCGCAAAGCACAGCCGGGTTTCGATGTTGTTGCAGATCATGGAGGTGGGCAGTTGCAGCTCGGGCGCGCCCGCTGCGCGCCGCAGCACCCAGGGCTCCAGCTTGCCGCTGTGGGGGTAGCGGTAGTGCAGGCAGCTGTGTTGCAGCAGATCCTCGGGCACCCGGGGCGTGCCGCGCTGCGCCAGATAGCCGGGCGAGGCCACCAGCAGGTAGCCGAAGGCGCCCAGCCGGCGCGCGGACAGCCGGGAGTCGGCGGGCGCGCCCGTGCGCACCACGGCATCGAAGCCTTCCTCGATCACATCCACCAGCTGGTCCGTGAAGTCCAGGTCCAGCTCGATCTCGGGATAGGCGCGCATGAACTCGCCCAGCACCGGCAGCACCAGCGAACTGACCAGGGGCAGGCTGACCCGCAGCCGGCCACGCGGCGCGGCGCTGGCCTGCGACA
>NZ_JTKZ01000816.1:0-2409 GCF_000799035.1 Delftia sp. ZNC0008 | reverse complement strand
CGGCTGGACCAGTGGGTGGCCGATGCCAACAACGCCAGCTTCGGCGCGCTGGCCGCCTATGACGACTGGGTGCCGGCCTTCACCGCGCTGTGGCACCAGGCCCAGGCCCAAGCAAAGACCCAAGCTCCGGCCCAGGCCCAGCCCGGCAACGAGGCAATCCAGGGCTGGCAGCGTTTCTATGCCGAGGTGCGGCAGCTGGCCGCCCTGCCCGCAGCGCAGCGCAACGCCAGGCTGTGCAGGCACATGCCGGCCGATGCGCCCCTGCCGTCTGCCTGCGACCCGGCTCAGGCCGGGGCGTCGGGATCCGCGGACGGATCGCGCCCCGGCAACTGAATGCGTGCCAGCAGGCCGCTGGAGCTGCCAGGCGGTGGCGACTGCAGCTGCAGGCTGCCGCCGTGCTGGGCCACGATCATGGACACGATGGACAGGCCCAGGCCATAGCCCGGCGATGCCAGTTCGCGCACGGCGCCCTGGGGCAGGCGCAGATCGTCCACATGGCGCACATGGCGCTCGCGCGCGGTGCCCAGCGCCACGGCGTCCATGCCCGGCCCCTCGTCGCGCACCTGGACGGTATGGCTGTCGCAGACTTCGAGCAGCACCTCCGAGCCATCGCTGTAGCGCAGCGCGTTCTCCACCAGGTTGCGCAAGGCAATGGCCAGCGTGTCCACGTCGCCCGCCACCGGCCCGCAGGGCTGCTCGGGCAGCACCACGTCCAGCCGCAGCTGGGTGGATTCGTCCTGCTGCCAGAACTCGGAGGCCACCATGCTGGCCAGCGTATCCAGCCGCACATCGTCCTGCGCCAGCGCCGAGCCCGAGGCCGCGCGCGACAGCTGCAGCAGCTTTTCCGTGCGCTGGCTCAGCCGCTCCAGCGCCTCGTGCGCGGCCCGCACGTCGGCGTTGTCCACGCCACGGTCCAGGGCCGTCTGCAGGCGCAGCGTGGCCACGGCCAGCGGCGTGCGCAGCTCGTGGGCCGCATTGGCGGCCATGGAGCGCTCCACCTGCAGCGCATGCGACAGGCGCTGCATCAGGTGGTTGATGCCCCGGCCCAGCCGCCACAGCTCGCGCGGCATGGCGTCCAGGTCCAGCGGCTCCAGGTTGGAGCCGCCGCGCTCGCTCAGCTGCAGCTGCATGTCGCGCAGCACGCGCAGGCGCCGCCGCGCGGTCACGCGCAGCGCCCAGCCCATGAGGGCGAGCATGACCAGCATCACCGAGCCCAGCGCCAGCAGCGCCCGCTGCAGCGCCTCGCTGCGCTCGACCATGGGATCGGCCAGCATCAGGAACAGCGGCTGCCGGGGATGGGCCACCACATAGATGCGCCAGCCCTCGCGCTCGTAGAAGCCCTCGCGCATGGGCACGGCAAAGGCCGCCACGGGGGCGGCCTGGGTGCGCAGCAGCACGTTGCCGCGGCCGTCCTGCAGCTGGTAGACCAGATCCTCGGCCTCGTCGCCCGGCTGCGAGGCCACATGCGGGCGCTGCACGCCCTCGCGCGAGTGGTCTTCCTGTTCCAGCTGGTGCACGGCCACCTCCAGCAGGCGGTGGCCGCTGTCGATCATTTCCTGGTCGAAGTTGTGGTGCACGATGTGGCTGACATACCAGGCCAGCGCCAGCACGCAGGCCAGCCAGACGGCGGCCAGGGCCAGTGTCAGCTCGCGGGCCAGCTGGTCGGCCAGACGGGGCGGCAGCGCCAGGCTGTAGCGCTGCGGCTCATCCATGCTCGAGGGCCAGGCGGTAGCCGGTGCCGCGCACGGTCAGGATGCGGTCGCGCCCGAGCTTGCGGCGCAGCCGGCTGATGAACACTTCCAGCGTGTTGCTGTCGGCCTCGGCATCGAAGCCGTAGAGCGCATCGAGCAGATGCTCGCGCGCGTGCACACGCTGCGGCTGGGCCGTGAGCACGCGCAGCAGCGCCCATTCCTTGGGCGTGAGCAGCAGGGTGCGGCCGGCATCGCGCACCATTTCGCGGGCCAGGTCGATCTCCAGCGTGCCCATGCGCAGCACGGCGTCCTGCCCGGCCTGCATGCCGCCGCCGCGCCGGCTCACGGCGCGCAGGCGGGCCAGCAGTTCCTCGGGGTCGTAGGGCTTGACCAGATAGTCGTCGGCCCCCGCATCCAGCCCGCGGATGCGATCGCTGACCTGGTCGCGGGCCGTCAGCACGATGGTGACGGGAGGCTGCGCCAGCCGGCGCAGCGTGGGCATGAGCGCCAGGCCGTCACCGTCGGCCAGGTGCAGGTCCAGCAGCACGGCCGCGTAGCTGGCACCGGCCAGGCAGGCGCGCGCCTGGGCCAGCGAGGGCACGCTGTCGATCAGAAAGGCCTTGGAGCGCAGATAGCTGCCCACCGCCTGGGCCAGAGCCTCATCGTCTTCGACCAGCAGGATTCGCATGGGAGGTTGGGCCTTCGCACGTCAGGATGC
>NZ_JTKZ01000306.1:0-3503 GCF_000799035.1 Delftia sp. ZNC0008 | reverse complement strand
CCGCGTGTGATCGAGCGGCTGAACCATGCCCTGAACACCGCCCTGGCCGCACCCGAGCTGCGCCAGCGCCTGGGCGAGATGGCCGCCACGCCCGAGCCCGGCACCCCGGCGCAGATGCGCAGCTTTGCGGCGTCGGAGATCAAGCGCTGGCGCGAGGTGGTCAAGGCCTCGGGCGCCACGGCGCAGTAATTCGATACCCGTTCGACACAACGGCCCCACAAGGAGACACCCCCATGCAACCCATTGATTTTTTCTGGCGCGCGGCCGAGCGCTGGCCGCAGCGCATCGCCATCGACGCACCGGGCGGCTGCATCCGCTATGACGCGCTGGCCCGCAAGGTGGCCGCGCTGGCGGCCGGCCTGCAGGCGCTGGAGCCCGCCGTGCAAAGCCGCGTGGGCATCTGCGCGGGCAACAGCGCAGACCATATCGCCGCCCTGCTGGCGGTGATGGCCAGCGGCAAGGTCTGGGTGCCGCTCAATCCCAAGAGCACGCAGTCCGAGGTGCGCCGCATCATCGATGCCACCGAGCCTTCCATCGTGCTGTGCGATGCCGGCGGCGCTGCACTGGTGCAAGGGGCGCCGGGCATCCACCTGGTGCTGGGCGAGGGCACGGCGGCCCTGGAGCAGGCGCAGGCCGGTGCTTTGCCTGTGATGCCCGACCTGCCCGCCGATGCCATCCAGGCCATCAAGTTCACGGGCGGCACCACGGGCCTGCCCAAGGGCGTGATGCAGCCCTGCCGCGCCTGGATGGCCGGCATTGCCAACCAGATCCAGGCCTGGGGGTTCGATGAGCATGACCGCTACGTCATGGCCGCGCCCATCACGCATGGCACGTCCACCTATCTGCTGCCCATCCTGGCGCAGGGCGGCTGCCATGTGCTGCTCGACGGTGCGGGTGCCGAGGCCGTGCGCAGCGCCTTTGCCCTGCGCGGCGGCACCGTGTGCTTCATGCCGCCCACCCTGATCTACATGCTGATGGCGCTGCCGGGCGCCAGCCGTGCGGACTTCCCCGGCCTGCGCCGCCTCATCTACGGCGGCGCCGCCATGCCGCCCGAGAAAATCCGCCAGGTGCGCGCCTTCTTCGGCCCCGTGCTGGCCACCACCTATGGCCAGACCGAGGCGCCGCAGATCCTCACGGCCATGCGGCCCGAGGACTTCGAGGACGAAGGCCTGTGGACCTCCGTGGGCCGGACCACCTGGTTCAGCGACCTGGCCATCATGGCGCCCGACGGCCGCCTGCTGCCCCGGGGCGAGGTGGGCGAGGTCGTGGCGCGCGGCGATCTGCTGATGAGCGGCTACTGGCGCCTGCCCGGCAAGACGGCCGAGACCCTGGTGAACGGCTGGCTGCACACGGGGGACCGGGGCCTGATCGATGCGCAGGGCTACCTGCACCTCAAGGACCGCCTGAAGGACTTGGTCATCACGGGCGGCTTCAACGTCTATCCCGTGGATGTGGAAAACGCCCTGGGCCAGCATCCGGCCGTGCATGAGTGCGTGGTCTTCGGCATCCCCGACGACCATTGGGGCGAGGCCGTGCAGGCCGCCGTGCAATTGCGCGCCGAACTGCGCCCCGACCAGCGCCCGGACGAGGCCGAACTGATCGCCTTCGTGCGCCAGCGCCTGGGCCCCGTGCAGACACCCAAGCGCATCCACTTTCACGCCAGCCTGCCGCGCTCGCCCGTGGGCAAGCTGCTCAAGACGGCCGTGCGCGAGCTTGCGCTGGCACCCCGCTGATCCCGCACACCATCACAAGGAGACCCTGGCCATGGCAACCCCCCAACCCCCCGTCACCCGCCTGTGCACCCACACCCTCACCAGCCTGCATTACCGCGATGCCGACCTGGTCGAGGACCTGATGGGCAAGAAGACCTTCACCGAGGTGATGCTGATGCAGATCCTGGGCCGAACGCCGCGCCCCGTGGACCTGCGCATCGCCGATGTGGTGCTCATCGTGCTCATGGAGCATGGCCTCACGCCCAGCGCCATCGCCACGCGCCTCATCTACATGAGCGCGCCCGAGAACCTGCAGGGCGCCGTCTCGGCCGGCCTGCTGGCCGTGGGCAGCTCCTTCGTGGGCACCATGGAGAACTGCGCCGCGCTGCTCGACCGCATCGCCGCCGCCGCCGACCCAGAGGCCGAGGCCCGCGCCATCGCCCGGCACCACAAGGCGTTGAAAAGACCCGTGCCCGGCTTCGGCCACCACCTGCACAAGCCCGTGGACCCGCGCGCCTACAAGCTGCTGGACATGGGCCGTGCCGAACCCGAACTGGCGGGCAGCAGAATCCGCGCGCTCGAAACCCTGTCCGCCGCCGTGGACGCCGCAGCGGGCCGGCCCATCACCATCAATGCCACGGGGGCCGTGGCCGCCCTGCTGGGCGAGATCGGCGTGCCCACGCCCGTGATGCGCGGCTTTGCCGTCATCTCGCGGGCGGCCGGGCTGGTGGCGCATGTGGTGGAGGAGCAGCAAAGCCCGTCGGGCCGGTTCATCTGGGAAACGGTGGAGGAAGCCATCCCCTTCGCGGGGCATGCAGTTTCCGCGAACGCTGCGTGAAGCAATGACCGATGGACCACCGCGCGCCATGCCGCGAGCATGGAGTCCATGCAACAAACCCATGGACTGTCCAGCGCCCTCGACGGCCTGCGCGTGGTGGACCTGTCCCGCATCCTGGCGGGACCCTGGTGCACCCAGAACCTTGCCGACCTGGGCGCATCGGTGCTCAAGATCGAGCGTCCCGGCACGGGCGACGACACGCGCGCCTGGGGCCCGCCCTTCGTGCAGGCCCCCGGTGGCGAGGCCGTGTCGGCCTACTTTCTGTCCTGCAACC
Source organism: Delftia sp. ZNC0008 (assembly GCF_000799035.1). Taxonomy (NCBI): domain Bacteria; kingdom Pseudomonadati; phylum Pseudomonadota; class Betaproteobacteria; order Burkholderiales; family Comamonadaceae; genus Delftia; species Delftia sp. ZNC0008. The sequence continues at coordinate 679 of NZ_JTKZ01000306.1, read as the reverse complement.
GCGGCAAGCAGTCGGTGGCGCTGGACTTCACCGAGCCGGCCTCGCATGCCTGGCTGCTGCGCCAGATCCGCGATGCCGACGTGCTGGTGGAAAACTACAAGGCCGGCGCGCTGGCACGCCACGGGCTGGACTACGCGGCGCTGGCCGCCATCAACCCCGGGCTGATCTACCTGTCGATCACGGGCTTCGGCCAGAGCGGCCCGTTTGCGCACAAGCCCGGCTACGACTATGTGTTCCAGGGGCTGGGCGGCCTCATGGGCTACACGGGCGTGGCCGATGGCGAGGAGGGCGCGGGCCCGCTGCGCACGGGCGTGGCCGTGGTGGACCTGATGACGGGCATGTATGCCACCAGCGCCGTGCTGGCGGCCGTGGTGCAGCGCCAGCGCACGGGGCGCGGCCAGCACATCGACCTGGCGCTGCTGGACGTGGCCGTGGCCATGAATGCCAACCAGGCGGCCAACTACCTGGTCAGCGGCGAGAACCCGCGCCGCACGGGCAACGCCCATCCCAATTGCGCGCCGTATGAGGTGTTTGCCTGCGAAGACGGCCATTTCATCCTGGCCATCGGCAATGACGGGCAGTTCGCCGCCCTGTGCTCCGTGCTGGGCACGGACTGGCACCTGGACGCGCGCTTTGCCACCAATGCCGCGCGCCTGACCGGCATGGCGCAGCTACGCGG
>NZ_JTKZ01000197.1:0-1468 GCF_000799035.1 Delftia sp. ZNC0008 | reverse complement strand
CTCGCGCCACATGCCCTCGATGGCGCGCGCCGCGAAGGCCTCGGGCTGGGCCGGCGCCAGCGACCAGCTCTTGTCGCCGCAGCTGGCCGGGAACGTGCCGGCAAAGGCGATGCGCAACGGGTCGGCCATGTCCAGCTGCAGCCGGGCGCGCCAGTCGCCGCACTCGCTGCCTGCCGGCGCCAGGGGCACGGTTTCCTGTTGCTGGATTCCGGCCAGCGGCGGATCGTATTGCAGCCGCGCCACGCCCGCCGCGGCGTCGGGCACAAAGCCGACCGTCACGGCCTTGTAGTTGACCAGCAGGGCGTCGGGCGCCACGTTGTAGGGGCGCCAGGGCTCGTTGTCGAAGGTGGCGGGATCGTGGGCGGGGACGGAGAACGCGCTGCGGTCCAGCACGATGTCGCCCACGATGACCTTGATGCCCATGCCCTGCAGGCGGCGCAGCATCAGCCACAGCCGCTCCATCACGAGCTTGGGATCGCCCTGGCCCTGGATGTACAGCGGCCCGCGCAGCACGCCGTCCTGCACCGGCCCGCCCAGGAAGACGGGCGTGCGCCAGACATGGGCAGGACCCAGCTGGTCCAGCGCCGCATAGGTGGTGACCAGCTTCATCACCGAGGCCGGGTTCATGGCCACATGGCTTTGCCAGTCCAGGCGCGGAGCGGCCCGGCCATCGACCTCCACCACCAGGGCGGAGACCGCCTCGCGCGGCAGCTTGGCGCGCGCCAGGGCGGCTTCCACGGGAGGCGGCAGCCGGCTTTCGCGCGCAGTCTTGGTGGAAAGGGCCGCCGGTGACGTGGGCGCATCGGCCTGGGCAATGGCCATGCCGGGCAGGGCAGCCGCCGCCAGCAGCGCGGCTGCCAGGCCTCGGTGTGAACGCGGCGTTCCGAGTGAGAAGGCGGAGGAAATCGAGGAAATAAGGAAAGAAGACAGCGAAAGATGCAACATGGCCAGCAAGTCTACGCCGGTCATTGCGGCCATGCCGCGCGCGGGCCGGGCGGGGCACCGATAATCCAGGGCTTGCTGCGGCACCGCCGCCTGCCCCACGCCATGAATCTTCTTGCCCTAGACACCAGTACCGACACCCTCTCCATCGCCGTGCAGCGCGGCGATGCCGTCTGGGAACACAGCGGCCCCGGCGGCCCGCAGACCTCGACCGAGCTGATCCCCGCCATCCTGGCCCTCATGGCCCAGGCCGGACTGGAGTTCGCCGAGCTGCGGGCCATCGTCTTCGGCCGGGGTCCGGGCTCGTTCACGGGCCTGCGCACGGCGTGCTCCGTGGCCCAGGGCCTGGCCTTTGCCGCCCGCGTGCCCGTGCTGCCCATGGACAGCCTGCTGGCCGTGGCCGAGCAGGCGCGCATGCAATACGGCTGCACCGACCTCATCGCCGTGATCGATGCGCGCATGAACGAGGTCTACCACGCCGCCTACCACTGGGCCGATGGCCGCTGGAACGACATCGGCGACGCGG
>NZ_JTKZ01000596.1:0-4608 GCF_000799035.1 Delftia sp. ZNC0008 | reverse complement strand
TGCGTCCGACAGGAATTCGGAGATCGCGGCCACGGCCGCTGCAGGCAGCGGAGGAGGCAGGGGCACGCCCTCCTCCAGGTCTTCGGCCCGCGCATCGGGCGAGGCCACGGCACAGCTGCCGGTGCGCAGGAACTGCTGGCCCGCCAGCGACAGCGGCGCACGCTGGAAGGCTTCCATGGATTGCGCCTCGGCAATGCGGCCGCCGGCCAGCAGCAGCATGTCCTGCGCCACGGCCTGTGCGTGCTGCTGGTGGTGCGTGCTCATCAGCACGGCCGTGCGCTGGGCCACCTGGCGCAGCAGCTCCAGCAGCACGAAGGCCTCGTAGCCCTCAAGCTCTGCCGTGGGCTCGTCCACCATCAGCAGGGCCGGCTCGGCCAGCGCTTCGCGCAGGATGGCCACGGCACGCTGCTGCACGGGGGACAGCTGCAGCGCCGGCTGGTCGAACATCAGCGCAAGCTCGGGAAAGCCGAAGGCCTGCACCTGCGCGCGGCACCAGTCGCGCAGCGCATGCGGCACCAGCTTGAGGCGGGGCCGGGCCAGCTCGACGATGGCGTCGAAGGTGCTGGCCATCATCAGCCGGGCCTGCTGCTGCACCAGGCGCGGCGCCTGCATGGTGCCGGTCCATTCCTGGCCCGCGTAGCGCACGCTGCCCCAGCGGCGAAAGCGCGGATTGGCGGCATTGAGATCGGCCAGCGTGCGCAGCAGCGTGGACTTGCCCGAGCCGCTGGGGCCCAGCAGGGCCGTGATGCCGTGGGTGGGCAGCGTGAAGTCCACCTCAGCCAGGATGACGCGCGCGCCGAACGATGCGCCCAAACCCGCCGCCTGCAAGCTGTAGTCCTGCTTCAAAGCATGCCCTTCCTGTTTTGCCATGGGCCCTTGCGGGCGCTTCTTCCTGAAACCAGAACGGTGCACGCCCGCCTGGATGGGCCGGCAGTCTAAGCGTATTCGCTCTATCTCAAATCGTCACAATTTGAAACACCGCTAACGCAAAAGGATGTGAATTCACAGAATACAACCATCACATTGCCGCACGAATGCAGGAATAGCCAGCCACTGGCCGGTTGAATTCCCATGCAATAAGCCCCGGCACATTCGTGCCGGGGCTGTGCGATCAATTCAGTGTGCAGGTGCTTTTCAGTCCCTTACCTCCTTTCGCTTACCCGAGACGTACGGGAACAAATATCCTGTTGCCATCGCGCCAAATCAGCACGGCCACGGTCTTGCCGGCCTTGGCCATGGCGGCGCGCACGGCCTCGATATCACCGGCAGGCGAGCCGTTGATGGACAGCAGCACATCGCCCTGCGTGATGCCGGCCTCGGCCGCCGGGCCTGCAGCGTCGGCAACGACCAGGCCGTCCTTCACGCCGATCTGCTGCTTTTCCTCGGGCTGCAGCGGGCGCAGGGCCAGGCCCAGCTTGCCCTTGCCGGCGTCGGGCTTGTCCTTGGCCACCTTGGCGGCCTTGTCGCTGGCATCGCCCAGCACGGCGCTGAGCGTGCGGGCCTCGCCGTTGCGCCATATCTCCAGCGTGACCTTCTGGCCCGGCAGCGCCTGGCCCACAAAGGCCGGCAGATCGCCCGAGCCCACGATGGGCTGGCCATCGATCTTGCGCACCACGTCGCCGGGCTCCAGTCCCGCCTTGGCGGCAGGGCCGTTCTTGTCCACGCTGGACACCAGGGCGCCTTCGGGACGGTCGAGCTTGAAGGAATCGGCAAAGGCCTGGTTCACCTCCTGCACGGCCACGCCCAGCCGCGCATGCTGCACCTTGCCTGTGGCCACGATCTGCTGCTGCACGCGCGTGGCCACCTCGATGGGAATGGCGAAGGACACGCCCTGGTAGCCGCCCGAACGCGAGTAGATCTGGCTGTTGATGCCCACCACCTCGCCGCGCGCATTGAACAGCGGGCCGCCCGAGTTGCCGGGGTTGATGGCCACGTCCGTCTGCAGGAAAGGAACGAAGCTGTCGTCCGGCAGGGTGCGGCCCTTGGCGCTGACCACGCCGGCCGTCACGCTGCTCTCGAAGCCGAAGGGCGAGCCGATGGCCAGCACCCAGTCGCCCACGCGCAGATCGGCCGTCTTGCCCAGCGACACCGTGGGCAGGTTCTTCGCCTCGATGCGCAGCACGGCCACGTCGGTCTTGGGATCGGCGCCCAGCACCTTGGCGCTGAACTCGCGCCGGTCGGTCAGCTTGACGGTCACTTCCTTGGCGCCGCGCACCACGTGGGCGTTGGTCAGGATCAGGCCGTCGCTGGAGACGATGAAGCCCGAGCCTTCGCCGCGCGTGGGCACATCGCGCTGGGGCTGGCCCTGGCCCATGCCCGGCATGCCGGGCACGCCGAAGCGGCGGAAGAATTCAAAGAACGGATCGTTGGGGTCCATGCCCGGCACGCCCTGCTGCCCCTGGCGCGCTGCGGCCTCGTCGCCGTCCTCGCCCATGGCACGCGAGCTGCCGACCACGCTGATGTTGACCACGGCCGCGCCATTGCGCGCCGTGATGTCGGCAAAGTTGGGCGCCGCCACGGCGCCGGCGGGAGAAGCAGGAGAAGCGGCAGAAGCAGGCTGTGCTGCAGGCGCAAACAGCGACGTGGCGGCACGCGCATCGCCATGCACCACACCAACCAGACCGGCGCCCGTGGCGCCCAGGGCGCCGATGGCACCTGCGGCCACCAGGGCCAGCACCAGACGGCGGGGAGTCGACAGAATCTTGTTCATGGCAGACCTTTCCTCAAAAGCAGCGTTCCTTGCTGCGTTGGGGAGAAGTCTGAAGGGGCAGACTTAGGCGAGGCTTAGAAGCCTCGCCGTGCCTCTCAGATCAGCGCCAGCACCTTCTCAGGCGGGCGGCACAGCGCCGCGCCCTTGGGCGTGACGACGATGGGGCGGTTGAGCAGCACCGGGTGCTCGGCCACGGCGGCGAGCAACTGCGCATCGCTGGCCAATGCATCGCCCAGGCCCAGCTCGGCGAAGACGGCTTCCTTGCTGCGCAGCAGCTCGCGCACGGGCATGCCCAGCTGCCGGACCAGGGCCTGCAGTTGCTCAGCGTCCAGGGGCTGGGCGATGTAGTCGACGATGGTCGGCTCTATGCCGTTGTCGCGCAGCAGGGCCAGCGCGCCGCGCGAGTTGCTGCAGCGGTTGTTGTGGTAGATGGTGATGTCGGTGCGGGGGGCGGTGGTGTTCATGGGCCGCAGTGTAGGCCCATGAAAATGCGCCTCAGGCCACGGCTTCTTCGGGATGGGCATCGACCTCGCGGCCGGGCAGCAGCAGGTTCAGCCCCACCGCGACCAGGGCGCCGACGGTAATGCCCGAGCCGAAGACTTCGCGCACGAAGGCAGGCATGCGGGCCAGCAGGTCCGGGCGCACCGTGACCGCCAGGCCGCAGCCCAGCGAGACCGCGATGATCAGGCTGGCACGCCGCGAGTGCTCGGCGCCGCTGAGCATGCGGATGCCGGCAGAAATGATCATGGCAAACATCATCAGCCCCGCGCCGCCGAGCACGGGCTGCGGAATCGTCACCACCAGTGCGCCCAGCACAGGAAAGAGGCCGGCCAGCAGCAGCATGACGCCCGTCAGCATGACCACATGGCGGCTGGCCACGCCGGTCAGCGAGACCACGCCCACGTTCTGGGCGAAGGTGGACAGCGGAGGGCTGGACATCACGGCCGCGAAGGCCGAGCCCACGCCGTCGCACAGCATGCCGCTGGACAGGCGCTTGCCGTCGATGCGCGTCTGCGTGGCCGCGCCCAGGGCCATGAAGGTGCCCGTGGTCTCGACGATGGTCACCAGAAAGGCGATGGACATGGCGACGATGCCGGCCACCGGGAACGTCATGCCGAAGCTCAGCGGCTGCGGGATGGCGAAGACCGCGGCCTCGCTCACCTGGGTGAAGTCGATCAGGCCCAGCGCAAGGCACAGCACATAGCCGCAGGCGATGCCCAGCACCACGGCCGAGGCAGAGACGATGCCCCTGCCCCACTGCACGAAGCCGATCACCAGCACCAGCACGAAGCCGGCGATGGCCAGGTGGCCGATCGCGCCGTAGTCGCTGCGGCCCATGCCGCCCGCAGCCCAGTCCACGGCGACGGGGGTCAGCGACAGGCCGATCATGGTCACGACCACGCTGGTCACGGTGTGCGGGAAGAAGCGGCGGATCACGGGCATGAAGTAGCTGCCCACGATCATCACCAGCGACCCTACCAGCGAGGAGCCCAGGATGCCGGCCACACCATGCTCCAGCCCCACGCTGATGCCCGCGCCCACGAAGGCGAAGCTGGTGCCCATGACGCAGGGCAGCCGTATGCCCACGGGCCCCACCCCCCTGCACTGGACGATGGTGACCACGCCCGAGCCCAGCAGCGCTGCATTCACCAGCGCCACGATCTGGTCGGCCGGCAGCTTGAGCGCCCCGCCGAAGACCAGGGGCACGGCGATGATGCCGCCCAGCGCCGCCAGCAGGTGCTGCAGCGACAGAAGGACCGTGGTGATGAGCATTGGCGGACGGTCTTCCACCTTGTAAAGCAGTTGTTCCATTGTCTTGTCTCCTTGTGTCCTGGCCGTCGGCCTCTTCAGAGGCGCTTGTATGTATGTCGGGGCAGTGGTGCCGGAAAAGGACGCGG
>NZ_JTKZ01000422.1:0-1048 GCF_000799035.1 Delftia sp. ZNC0008 | reverse complement strand
CCGCGTCGTGCTGCGCGACCACTGGCACAGCGACGCCGCGCCGGTGTTCTACGTGGAGAACGCGCTCATCAACTCGCTGTTCGGCCTGCTGTGCTGGCCGGCCATCTTCGCGCCGCTGCCGGGCGCCTTCTTCCACCCGTTCCAGAGCGGCCCGGCCGACCTGTCCGCGCCCGACTTCGTGCAGCGCCGCGCAGCCTTGTTCGAGGAATGCCTGGCGCATCTGGACGATGGCACCTGGCGCGAGGTCATCGTGCAGCGCCATGCCGACAAGCAGGGCCTGCAGTCGCCCTTCGTGTTCTGGGGCACGCTGAGCGCGCCCCTGCTGGCGCTGGCGCTGGACTGCATTCCGGCCGCCCACCTCAAGCTGTTCTTTGCGCGGCTGCTGCGCGACGTGCAGGCCAACCGCACGGGCTTTCCCGATCTGGTGCGTTTCTGGCCGGCCGAGCGCCGCTACGAACTGGTCGAGGCCAAGGCCCCCGGCGACAAGCTGCAGGACAACCAGATCCGCTGGCTGCAGTACTGTGCCGAGCACGGCATTCCCGTGCGCGTGTGCCATGTGCAGTGGCGCGGCCAGCCGCTGGGAGAGGCCGCGTGAGCTACACCGTGGCCGTGCGCGCGCTGTGCGAGTTCACGGCACGCGCGGGCGACCTGGACCTGCGCTTCACGCCCGCGCCCAGCGCGCTGGAGGGCATGGCCGGCCACAGCCTGGTGCAGTCGCGCAGGGGCAAGGACTACGAGACCGAGATCAGTCTGGCCGGTGAATACGGCGACCTGCGCGTGCGCGGCCGTGCCGACGGCTTCGACGCCGGGGCTGGCCAGCTCGAGGAAATCAAGACCTACCGGGGCCAGATCGAGGGCGTGCGCGCCCACCACCGGGCACTGCACTGGGCCCAGGCGCGCATCTACGCCCATCTGCTGTGCCAGGCGCGCGGCCTGCAGCGGCTGCGCGTGGCCCTGGTGTATTTCAACGTGGGCAACTCGGAGGAGACCGTGCTGGTGCAGGAGGAAGACGCGGCCACGCTGCGCGCCTTCTTCGAGCAGCAATGCG
>NZ_JTKZ01000364.1:0-12699 GCF_000799035.1 Delftia sp. ZNC0008 | reverse complement strand
CTCGGCTTTGCGCTCGGCCTGGGCCTGGGCGATCTGGGCGTCGAGTTCGGCCTTGCGGGCCAGCAGTTCGGTGTAGGAGGTCATGGGTGGTTCCTTGTGGCGCCGCGCGGGCGCCGTGGGTTGGTTCAGTGGATGGTTCAGGCCTGGTCGCCGGTCACGGCCGCCGCGAAGGCGTCTTCAGGCGTCTGCTGGTTGACCGGGTGGAACGGGTCTTCAGGCGGCTCGTCGCGGCCCTGGACCGGGAACGGGTTGTCGAGGTCCTGTTGCTGGTCGGCCGTGGCCGGCGCGATGAGCGTGATGGGCACTTCGTTCTGGGCGAGCAGGGCCAGCTTGCCCATGGTGCGTTCTGTCAGGTGCGTGGCGCACTGGACGCGGAAGCGGACCTGCACCGTGCCGCCCTCCTTGGGCTCGATCTTGAACTCGTTGACCTTGCAGTCCACAAGCTGGATCTCGCTCGCGCCGCCCAGGCCGTGGTCGATGGTCAGGGTGTAGCCGGCCAGCTCCTTGCCCCACTTGATCGGGCCCATGCTGGGAAAACGCAGGTTAGGCAGGCTGGCCACTTCTTCGACGCCATCCAGAGACTGCTGGGCGCCGTCGCCGGCCGCCGCCTCGCTGCGGTGGTAGAGCGCGTTGAGCAGGTGCCCGTCGAACGCGGACAGGATGCTGTTCGCCGCGTCGAGCTGGAAGGCCAGATCCACGGCTGGCTCCAGGTGATCTGGCCCATGCTTCTCGCTGCGCACGTTGATGCTGGCGAGCCGGGCGTTGGTGAACTCTTCGATTTCAAATGCCATGGGGATGGTCCTCGGTGGTGGTGGTGGAAACAGGGATGGGCTGGCCCAGGGCCTGGGCGGCGTACTGGCGGCCGAGCTTTTCGGCCTCCAGGGAGACGCGCAGGAATGCGCGGGCGACCTGCTCATGCGTGAGGTTTTCCGCGCCGATGGGCAGGCCCGTGATCAGGCCAGCCAGCCGCTGGGCGAACTCGGCGGCCGGGATGGTGGCGGCGCTCATGCCCCGGGCATCTCCGCGCGCAGGGCCTCGTACTTGGCGTTCAGGTTCTTCCGGTCTTCCTGGTCGGGCAGGTCGCCGATGAAGCTGGCTACCTCGTCCAGACGCTCCGGGGTCTTCGCCTTGAGCATCTGGTCCAGCAGCTCAGGAGCGGTGTAGCCGATGGCTGCTGGCGGGGCCGCGGCTGTTGCGTCTTCACCCGCCGGGGTGTCAATGATCTCGGTCGCGCCGCTGTCGATGATCGTGTGCGCATCGACTTCGATGTCGGCCAGGCTGCTGTCCCGGTCCTCGCGCTCCTGAGCGTCGATGTATTCGATGCTGACGGGCAGGTACTTGAAGAGCCGGCGCAGCACCGTCTTCTTCGCCATCTCATCGAAATTCGTGTGCCATGGCGAGTTCGGCTCGCGTCCGTATTTGCGCGCACTGGCTTCGGCCGCCTTCCAGCCCTGGGACTCGCGCATGATCCGCTCGATCTCGGCGCGGCCCATCAGCTCGAACTGGACGCCTCCGCCTTGGAGCTTGGCGACCGCGTACACGGCGCGCAGGGCGCCCCGGTCATCGTCTTCCCAGGCGGGCTCGTGCTGCAGGTCCGGGTCCAGGCCGAACTTCACGGAGAACATGTCCCGCTCATACACGGCCCGAGACTCAATGCTGACGATCTGGCCGCTGCGGCGGGCCAGGTCGATCATGCCCTTGTAGCCGAGGATGAACTGGACCTCGGTCTTGCCGGAACGACGGTTGTCGAACGGCAGCAGGTAGGCATGCCCCAGGGCGCCGCCTGGCTCGATGCCGAGCTGCGCGCACTGCATGACGGCGCCCATGAACGAAGCCGGGTCGGCCTGCATCAGCTTGGGCACCTTGCGCAGCTCGGTCAGCGCCACACGGGTGAAGCGTTCTGCATTCAGGTGCTTGGGCAGCGCCAGGGCGAACTGCTTTTTCATGCTGTCGCCGGTGATCAGGTCGGCCAACGTCTGGGGCTTGGTGTTTCGGGTCACGCCGCCCGTCGCGGCGGCCTTGAGAGCTTGGGTGGACATGGCTTAAATCCCTGTGGTGTCGAAGTGCTTGAGGTTGAACACGCGCTTTTCCCATTTGCGCGTGAACTGGCGGGCGATCTTGGGATGGGCCTTCTTGAGCTCGGCCTCATCGATGTAGCTGCCGGTGCGGACCTTCCATTCGCACGCGGCCTTTCCGTTGGGCATGAGAACCTGCGTATTCGTGCCCATGGCCTTGCGGATCTGGAACTCCAGGACCTCGGCTTCGGCCTCCCGGGCTTTGATCTCGGCGCGGATGAAGCGCATGCGCATCAGCCATTCGGACAACGCTGGGTCGGCTTGCATCGCGTCGGCCACGCCGTCCTCGGAGAAGAGGCGGTCGGTGTCGCGGATGCTGATGGGGTCAGGCGGCACGCCGGTGCGAACGTGATTGCCCCAGAAGTCAGCGCCACGGCTGCGCAGGGCCTGCACGGTCTCCTCGTCCCGGTCCACCGGATAGGCGCGCAGCTCGTCGGCGCCGAAGAGCGCGGCGAGAATGCCGCTCTTCCTGCCCGTGACGCCCAGGCCCCACATGACCTGGGCCGTGTAGTGCGTGGGCATGTGGTCCGTGTCGGACTCGCCCCATTCCTTCATCTTGAAGGGGTGCACGGTCTTCAACTCGACATTGGTGATCTCTTCGGCGCCGTCGAGCCGGACCTCGAAGTCGATCTCGGCTGCCATGAAATCGTGCTGCGGGTCACGGTAGCGGTTGTTGCTTCCAACGATTTCAACCGAGTGACCATCAGCCTCCAGGCGTTCGACCAGCATCTCCGAGACGACACCCTCCCAGCGGATGCCCCGCGTGAGCACCTGCTTGCGCTCACCCTCGGCCCTGGGCTTGATCTTGTCGAGGTACAGGTCCAGCGGGGTCTTCCAGGGGCTGATGCCCAGCACGGCGGCGATGTCGGAGCCGCCCAGGTACTTGGCCCGGTCGTGGCCGGGCGCGATGGTTTGCAGTGCCATTGAGGCCTCCAAATGAAAACGGCGCTCAGAAGGCGCCGGAAGTGAGGGCGGCCAGGCCGAACGAGACGGTGCTCAGGCCGAGCCAGAGGAAGAGGTGGAAGAGGGCGTTCATGGCGTGGCCTGCTCCTCTGCCTCCGCTTCCGCCTTCTTGGCCGCAGCCACACGCTGCGCGGCCTCCTTGGCGACCACGTCCTGCACGAACTCCAGCACGGCCAGAGGACGGTATTCCTGGGTGAGGTGGCCTTCACCGTGCACGCGCTTGATGGGCAGAGGGAACCCCTTGGGCTGCTGGCCGTTGCGCAAGGTGATGGACATGTAGGCGTTGCGCAGGAGGTGGTTCACTGCCCCATTGGCCAGCAGCTGGATGTCGTCGTCGGCGTAGTACTTGCTCATGCTTTTTCTCCCATGAATTTCTTGAGGGCCTTCTCGGCCACATCGACCTCCCAGAAAAAGTCCCATGACATGGGCTCTGGGTTGCCTCGGTAGCCGACGATTCCTGTGCTGCTCTGGGCGACCTCCAGCAGACGCTGGAGAGCGAGCGCGAGGCCGCCGTTGATCTCCGCGATGCGCAGCAGCTCGTCGGTGTTTGGGTGCTCGCGCGTCATGAGCTGGGCTCCTTCTCGCGGGCGCGCAGCATGGCGTCCGCGATCTCGTAGGAGAACTCGGAGACCCACTCCACGAACGGGCGGTCCTTCTCGTCCTTGGTGAACGCGCGGGCCAACAGGCCTTGCATCGCCAGCCCTGCGAAGTGGTCGCGCTGGGTCATACCCTGGGCAGCTTGCGTCGTGGCGGCGATGTACGCCCGGTCGCGCTCATCGGTGCCGCTCAGGCCTTCGCAGGCCATGTGACCGATGCGATGGACGATGGTCGGGTCTGCGATGGGAAAGGCGGGGCCGCCGCCGTGGATGAGGTGGCTCATGGAATCTCCTTGTGGCAGGTGTGACTGCCGTTTTCAAAAACAGGGGTGAGGCCCTCGCAGGCACGGGCCGCTCCGCGCGCAATGCGCTGGTCCTGTGTCGTGGGCTGGGGCTGCTGCGCTTCGGCCTGACCGCAGCCGGCCAGGGCCAGCACCACCAGCAGGCTCAGCACCAGGGCAAGCCAGCGGCCGTAGCGCCGCGGGCGCGACACGTCGAAGAAGGCCACTGCCTGCCGGGCATCGCACGGGAAGGCCTCGGCCAGCGTGCGGCGGTAGCGGGCATCGGGGTCGGGGTTGAAAGGCTCTGCCGGGATCACGCGCTGCATGGGGCGTCCTCCAATTGAGAAGGCCTCCCGGAGGAGGCCTGCTGAATACGCTTGAACTCGACCACCCAAACCCAGGGGTTTGCGCTCCAGGAGTCGGGACCGTTGATCGAAGTCCACAGCCAGCGGAATTGGTCGGACGGGTCAGCGTTCAGGCTGTCGGGCGACAGTGCGCCGGGCGCCCAGGTGGCGACACCCTCGCCCGCTGCATCCGTCTCGCTGATGTCCTGCAGGCGCTCCACGCGCACGCCGGTGATCTCCAGCGTGATGCGACTGGCCCAGCGCGGCATATGGATGCTGGGTCGCCAGCCGTGCCGTTTGCTTTCGCCGTCGGCCCTGTACTCCACGTCATCGGCGGTCAGGGCTGGCGGGTAGTAGCCCGTCTCGTGGTCGCATTCGTCCTTGAACCACCAATGCGACTCGCGCACCCACAGCCTGTCGCGCACGCCTCCATAGGGCGACGTGAACTGAATGGCGCCTTCTTCGTCGCCGAAGGTGGTCCCGTTGTAGACCTGGCCGCGCTCCTGCGGGTCTGGCACTTCGACAACATGGCTCAAGCTGTGGGCCATCGCTGGCTTGCAGATCCGGCGCGTCTGCGTCTTCGTGCCGGCCAACAGGGCGCGGACCATCGGCCCGCTGAACAGGATCGGTCGTTCTTTCATGGCGTCCTCAGATTGCATCGGCGCTGAACTCCAGCGCCTGGGGTTGTTGGGCGAGCGCGGCGCGGACCAGCTCGGGCGGCATCGGCTCTGAGAACTGGCGCTGCAGCGCGGCTTCGAGCGTTGCGCAGCGGGCCTCCTGCTCCAAAGCGGCGGCCACGCCCTCGCTGCAGTGCTCCAGCGCGAAATCCACCAGCGCGGTGTGCAGCTCGGCGGCGCTGGCCTGGCCGACCATCAGCCGCGCGAACACACTGCGCACCGGCTCGTTGTCGCAGTCCAGTGCATGCAGCAGCAGCTCGTCGGGCGACCAACCGCCGCGCGGACCTGATATTCGGGTCTCAAACCAGTCGGCGGGCTTGGTCAGCCGCATGCCGACGCGGATCTCGCGATCAGCCTGGACAGACCAGAAGTCGCTGGCAGCGTCATCGTCGCTCAGCCGCTGCACGTGGGCGTCCACGGCCATGGTGTCGAGGCATTGGGGGCGGGCGTTCATAGCGCGCTCCCAGTGGCCTTGGCGATCAGCGCAATCTCAGAAGACCATTCGGCATGCATATCCGCAAGATCCGAGCTTTCTTCCCATTGGCGTTGAACAGATTCAACGTCGCCACTCGGACGTTCGCGCGCCAACCAGTCTTCAAAAGCTCGCTCCTCTGCATTCTTGACGCGCTTTTTCATCGCCTCCAACAACTCCGGCGCGGCGGCGATGAGGCGGGCGTTGGCCTTTGCCTCCGGCGTGTGCGGCAGAAAATAGCCATCCCGACACTCGGCAATTTGCACGCCACGTGGCAAACCATCTGGCTGGTGCATAGGAGAACGAACCAAGGTTCCCATCGCTTCCCATGGGCCCGGGGTGTACTTGTCTTGCATGAAGCCTCCTTGCGGCCCGCAGGCCAGAAACGACAAAGCCAGCTCAATGGCTGGCTCTAAAGAAAAGGCCGCAGTCTCGCGTCGCTGGTTTGCGATCAATCCGACGCGTGCGGCTGGAAAGTGGTGGGCCACAGGCCCAGGTGAAGGTCGATGGAGCCGGGTCAGAACCCACTCCTAGGTTGATTTGCCAAATGGCTCCAGCTCCATCGCGGCGGCGTCCTGGGGGCAGGGCGCCTGCGTGATGGGCCCCTGTGCGCCAGGGGCGAGCGTCCGGTTACTCAATCCGGCTCCACTACGGGAAGGGTTCGGCCCGATGCACGAAGCGATCTGAGGCAGACTTGTGAATGAGGCTTGATTGATGCGTTAGGGGTTCGCCACTCCCGAAGTACCCCGTGCGCGCTCTGTGCGCTGCCTTTGCCCGGGTAACTCGCCTGTCGGCAACAGGCCGCGAGACTGCGCGGCCAGATGGTGGCCGGGTCTGCCGGCCTATTCGTGTCGCATGCGCTCTCCTTTTCTTGAGGGGTTGGTGTTCCCTTTCGGGGCTTGGCCGTATCGCATGACGGCTGACATCGCAGGTTCTTCCGGCCGCTGCAGGCCTCCACCCTGGGCCTCAGAAGGGCGCAGACCTCGGCGGCTGCTCAGATCGGGGATTCCGTCTCTGCCTTCTTCATCGGCTTGCTCGCAGCTGAGACACCTCAGGGTGCAGGTGCTGGACTGCGATGGGTGAATACTAGACGCGCTAGTGATGGTAGTCAATAGGGGCGCTAGTGATTGGTCAAAGTTTTTTCTCACGGACGCAAAAAAGCCCCGTCCTGCGGGGCTTGTCAGTTCGGCTGGCCTACTGCGCCTGGGTGCTCACGAAGCGGGTGGAGCGGAGGCGACCTCTGCAGTGGTGCAGGCCGGGCCTCCGTTATATTTTTGAACCTTGTTGATGTCGTCGTACATCATCAGAATGTTGGCCAGGTCTTTGTTGAAGTGCTCGAGCGGCTCCTTGGCGATTGTGATGTATCCCTTGTCCCCGGTTAATCTGGCCACTCTCTGTGAAGCGGAAGAGTATTTTCTTAATTGATCAATCTCTTGGCTTTTTAGAACGAAGTCGGCGCGCTCGTGTACCAATCTTGCATCGTTATCTCTTTCTACATCGTGAAGTTCAAAACTTCTTTCGAATGCAAGCTCTCCATCCGCAAGGAGCGACACCCTTCTCATAAAGAGCCATCCAGACTTCTCATGCACTGCAGGCGCGAGAATTATTTCTATAGGCTTGCACTCAACGGCTGCTATGTAAATCCCTACATTGCTTGCCGAATTTGAGATTCCGTCGAGTCGAGTCCACGTCGGTGTTAGATGATCCAGCTTTCGGAAAGCATCACGTTTGCCAAAAGCAAAATATCCATCCTTGCACTTGCCTTCTGAGGTCCAGGACGAACTCTGGCAGGCCAGGTATTTAGTCATTCCATCATCGTCTGTCTCAACGCCAGATACATGAAACGGCTTGAGCAGATCGGATCGCCAAATTTCCTTTGTGTAGACTGGCTTGGCCGGCGTCTCAGATTTACTTTCAGCGGTCGTTGAGGTAACACGATCAACTGATTTTTCTCCGCAGCCTGAAAGCGTGGCTACAACAAATGCAGCCGCCATAATCACTCTCATCCCTCTCTCCTTATATGCTGTGACATGTCCACCGAGTTCGTCCAATAATCTCGAAATCCTCATCTTCTTTCAGAATGCGCGGTGGATATGAGGAGTTCTCTGAAATCGCCAAGATGGATCCATCAGGAAGGCGAGTGAGCTTCTTTATCAAAAGGTCTCCGCCGCACCGGAATGCATAGAGCTTTCCGTCCTGAATTTCCGTTGAGCCTCTGTCCACAAGGACCACGCCGCCGCTGTGAATTACGGGGTAATTGCTGTCGCCGTCAGCATCCACCAGCACCGCGTCCTTCACATACATCCCGAGCTTTCTGATGAACTCGGGCCGGAAGAACAGAGAGGGGTTTTCCTCCTCATCGAACACGGCTCGGCCATGGCCATTCGAGAACTTGACAGCCATGTGGCGGATCGCCACGGACTCTTCCGTGGATTCTTGGGGGGAGACGGATGCGGCAGCAGCGGCCTCGGCCGCCAGTCGCGGGCTGAAGTCTGCAATGTCGCAGCCCAGCCCCCGCGCGAAGCCGATGGCGGCCTTCATGCTGATGGGCATGCCCTTGCCGTTCAGGCACTGCCAAACGGCTCCCTGGTTGCCGATGTCGTACTTTGCGCCGAAGGCTTCTTGTGAAAGGCCGTGGCGTGCCGCCAAGTAGAGGGTTTTCAGGCGGGCCGACTCTTCGAAGTTCTCCTGAGTCAGCTTGGAGGATTTGGAGGACTTTTCCATGTCGCGCGAAAAATAGCAGGCCTAGTAAGGAGTGCAACTAGCGCATCTATTGACGACATTGACTAGCGCAGCTAGTATCGCGGCATGAACACCATCAAAGCCATCCGCGAACGCCTGGGCCTGTCCCAGGATGCCCTGGGCCGAGGCATCGGCTGCACGCAGGGAAACATCTTCCATTACGAGCGCGGCCAGACCCTCCCACCTGAGGCCGCCAAGCGTGTGATCGCGTTCTCTGCTGAGCGCGGGCTGGCCCTGACGATGGATCAGCTGTACGGCCTGCAGCCGCTCCCCGAGCAGCCCGCCCCCCAACCCCAGCAGCCGGCCCAGGCCTGAGGCCTGCACCGCAATTCCCCGCGCGCTGCCCTGACGGCTGCCGCACCCCGAATCCCGATCCCAAAGAAGAACTGCCTGGAGGGCAAACGAACCATGTACGCCGACCCGAGCCACATCCGCAAGCACCGCGTGAACCTGTCGCTGAACGATGCAGAGGACCGCCTGGCCGAGGCCATGGCCGAGTTCAACGGGATGCAGAAGTCTGTGTTCCTGCGCGAGCTGATTTTGGAAGGGCTGTCTCGATTTCATGGCGGCAATTCTCGCGACGGTGCTACCGAAAAGCGAGCAGCACAACAGTGACGCCTCAGCGTCTTTCGAGCACCGATTGCGTAACGCGGAAATGAACTCCAGTGCCAAAACCTCGACACCTCCAGCAGCTGGACCTGACGGCCCAGGAATCGGCTGCGCTGGATGCCTACGCCCAGGCGCACGGGCTGACGCCCGAGCAGGCGGCCACGAAGCTGGCCCAGCAGACGCTGGCTGCCCGCTACCGACTACCCAAGCAGCAAGGCCGTGTGCTGCCCTTCAGGAGGCGGCCATGACCACCACAGGACTTTTCCGTAACGCAAATGTGCGGCTTGGGAGCGCGGCATGAACATCCAGATCCGTTTCGCCGGTGTCGATGGCCAGCCGCCACAGCCCATGCTGGTGGTGGACTTCGCGCCCACGCCGGTTTCCATGCCACTCGCAGATCAGGAGCTGGAGCTGCGCATCCAGGCCCAGGCCCTGCTGATGAGCGCCGACATGCTGGCGTTCGAGCGCACCAAGAACCTGATGTACCGCCGTTGTGCCGACCAGGGCAAGAAGGCCATGTATGCGTTGATCGGGCGCCGCTCGCCCGAGCGCCAGGCTGAGATGGCGCGTGCGCTGGGAGGTGGGCATGCGTGATCCACAACCGTTCTGGACTGACCACAAAGGACGTACATGGCCTGTGGTTCGCAGCAGCCGACGCCTCAAGTTCAAGTACCCGGCCCACGCGGCTCTGCGTGCCTTCGTCTTCCATCGCGATGGCTATGCCTGTGTCCGCTGTGGCGTCAAGGCTGTGAATGTGCCTGCGGACTACGACGGTGCTGAGGCGCTGCGTACCAACTCCCAGCTCAGCAGCGGCTGGCCCGACATGCTGGTCGCCGACCACGTCCTCACGCTTCGTGCCGGCGGCACCAGCACGATCCAAAACCTGCAGACGCTGTGCGAGACCTGCAACCGCCGCAAGCAGAAGGAAGACCGCAGCGCATTCGAGGCATACCGCGAGAAGGAGGCCTCGAAGTGATCGAAGCCGAGAACACAAAACCCACCCGCGCGCCGAGCCGCTACCGCAAGGTCGAGGTGCGCACCTGGGGCGACGAGAAATTTCGCCGCCTGTCGCCCATGCCCGCCTGTGGCCAAGGCCTGTGGCTGTTCCTCATTACCGGCCCCCACACAGGCCCCATTCCCGGTTTGTTCCGCGCTGGCCGTGCCGCCATGGCTGAGGAGCTGGATTGGGATCTGGAAGCCTTCGACAAAGCCTTCCGGGAAGTCTTCCAACAAGGGATGGTGAAAGCCGACTTCAAAGCCCGCGTCATGTGGGTTCCGAACGCCATCAAGCACAACCGGCCGGAGTCCCCCAACGTGGTCAAGAGCTGGGCCGCTGAATTCGACCTGATCCCCGAATGTGACCTGAAGCGCGAGGCTCTGGAGCACCTGAGAGCCAGTGTTCATGCGCTTGGAGAGGCTTTCGGGAAGGCTTTCGATGAGACTTTCGGGAAGGCTTCCCCGAAGGCTATGCCTAATCAGGAACAGGAACAGGAACAGGAACAGGAACAGGAAAAGAAAGAGCCTTACGGCTCTGTCGGCAGCGCCGACGACCAGCCCGGCGAAACCGCACCTGGAAAACCTGGACTGCCGAACTGCCCGGTGCAGGACCTGGTCGACCTGTACCACGAAGTCCTGCCCGAACTGCCGAAGGTTCGCCTGCTCAACGATGGCCGGCGCAAGGCGGTGGGCAAGCTCTGGCGCTTCGTCCTGACGAGCAAGAAATCCGACGGCACGGCCCGTGCTGAAACCGCTGAGCAGGCCGTGACCTGGATCCGCGAGTACTTCGGCCGTGCCCGAGACAACGACTTCCTGATGGGCCGCGGCTTCCGCAGCGCCGAGCACGCCGGCTGGCAGTGCGACCTGGACTTCCTGCTGACCGACAAGGGCATGAAGCACGTCATCGAAAAAACAAGGACCGCAGCATGAACTCCCGCTCCATGCCCCCCCTGGACGAAGATTTCGACGGCGCCGCCGCGATGCCACTGGCCAGCTACGAGGCTGAACACGCCGTGCTGGGCTCCCTGCTGCTGAGCAGCGGCCTGTACGACGTGGTGGGCGACATCCTGCAGCCTGCGGACTTCGCCGACGAGACACACGGCGCGATCTACGGCGCCATTGCAGCGCTGGCCGTGGCCGCCAAGGCTGTGGACCCGCTGACCGTGTACGAGCAGCTGCGCTGCGCGGTGGAGCTGACCTACCTGAACGACCTGGTGCAGGCCGGCTCCGTCTCCGGCTCCTCGGCTCGCCGCTACGCCGAGATCGTCCGGGAGCGGGCGCTGAGCCGCCAACTGCTCGGCGTGGTGGGCAAGGCGCGCGAGCTGGCGCGCGACCACGCGCTGCCCATCGGCGACCGCATCGAGCAGGTGTCGGCGCAGCTGGCCGGCCTGGCCTCCGATGGACCCGGCGACGAGTGGATCGGCGCAGACGCTGGCGTCGTGTCGTTCCTGGAAGACCTGGACCAGCGCAGCGTCGGCATCGAAGAACCGTTCCTTCCCACAGGCCTGCGCGACCTGGACCGCATCCTCGACGGCGGCACGCGGCCGGGCGACCTGGTTGTCATCGGTGCGCGTCCCTCCATGGGCAAGACCGCCCTGGCCCTGGCCATCGGCGAGCACGCCGCGAAGCTGGGCCAGACCGTCGCCATGTTCTCGCTGGAGATGTCGTGCGCAGCGCTGTACGAGCGCCGCATCGCAATGGAGTCCGAGGTGTCGATGAGCATCATCCGGCAGCCCAAGGGCCGCATGACTGACAGCGACTACGCGGCCGTGTGCAGGGCAGGGGAGTGCATCCGCCAGCGCCCGTTCTACGTGAACGACCGCACCGGCCTGAACATCAACACGCTGCGCACCAAGGCCCGCGCCCTGAAGCGCCGGCATGGCCTGCGCCTGCTGATCGTGGACTACCTGGGCCTGATGGAGGGCACGAACCCCAAGGACACGCGCACCGCGCAGCTGGGCGAGGTCACGCGCAACATGAAGAAGCTGGCCAAGGAGCTCGGCATCACCGTGCTGCTGCTGGTCCAGCTGAACCGTGAGGTCGAAAAGCGCGTGGACCAGATGCCCATGATGTCCGACCTGCGCGACTGCGGCGAGATCGAGCAGGACGCCGACATCATCCTCTTCCCCCACCGCCCCATCCACCTCAAGCCCAGCCTGGGCGATGCCTGGCGGTACTACGCCAGCCTGCGCGTGGCCAAGCAGCGCGGCGGCGCCACGGGCGATCTGAACCTCCGGTATGTGGGCCACCTGGTCCGCTTCGAGAACTGGAACGGCGACAAGCCGAGCACCACCCCTGGCCGTTCGGCCGACTTCGAGTGAAAGCCCCATCCATGATCACCCTCACTCTCCCGTACCCCATCAGCGCGAACCGCTACTGGCAGACCCGCGTGATTCGCAAGGGCGCGACCAGCATGGCCATGACCTATGTGAGCACCGAGGCCAAGGCCTTCAAGGAGCGCGTGGGCTGGTTGGCCAAGGCCGCTGGCGTGCGCAGCCCCATCGCCGGCCGTGTGGCCATCGCCTACACCCTGCACCCGCACCGGCCCCAGGACTGGGCGCGGCGGGCGAAGCGCGACCCCATGGCCTGGGACGACACCGTGCAGTGCATCGACCTGGACAACGCCCAGAAGGTGCTGCTGGATGCGCTCAAGGGCGTGGCCATCGAGGACGACCGTTGGGTGCGCAGCATCAACGCACAGCGCGGCGAGCCCGTCGAAGGCGGCAAGCTGATCGTCACCATCACGCCGCTGGCCGTGGCCACCGCGCCCGTGCCGGAGCAGGGTGACCTGCTGGGAGCGCAGGCATGAGCAAGCTTGGCCAGCTGAAGAAGAAGGTCGGGTTCGAGGGCAACGTGCCGCGCTGTGCGAACTGCCGCCACTACCGCGAGGCCAAGGTCCTGCTGTGCACCAACAGCAACACCTACCGCAAGAACCAGCATTGCG
>NZ_JTKZ01000351.1:0-1798 GCF_000799035.1 Delftia sp. ZNC0008 | reverse complement strand
CCGCGTCCAGGTGCTGGTCGATCATCCACAGGTGCACGTCATCCATGTTCTTGAACTGCGTGGCCTGGATGGTGTTGAAGGGCAGGCCGTGCTTTTGGCAGATGGCGTAGCGGTTGTGGCCGTCGATGAGCAGGTCGTTCCAGAGCACGAGCGCATCGCGGCAGCCCTCGGCCAGGATGCTGCGCTCCAGCGCGTCGAGTTCATCGGGGGTCAGCGGGTCGATGTAGGCCTTGAGTTCTTCGTTGACGACGATGTCCATGGCAGTGCAGAAATGAGGAATGAAAGAAAAAGGCGCCCGCTCCAGGCCATTGCGGCAATGGACCTGGACGGCCGCCAAGAAGAAAAACTGGAAGCAGGGGCGAAGCCCGCCCTCAGAGCAGGCGCGAGATCAGCGCGCCTTCAGCCGGGCCTTCCAGGGGGATGCGCACGCGCACCGGGTTGCCCTGGGCCACCTGCACGGGCTCGCCGTCGAGGTTGAACATCTTCTCCAGCAGCACCTGGCGGTTGCCCTGGGGGTGGATGATCTCCAGCGTGTCGCCCACCGAGAAGCGGTTCTTGGTCTCCACCTCCGCCATGCCGTCGGCATAGCTGCGCACTTCGCCCACGAAGTGGCTGCGCTGCAGCACCGAGTGGCCGGTCTCGTAGTTCTGGTAGTCCTGCGAGGGACGGCGCTCCAGCAGGCCGCCCGTGTAACCACGGTTGGCCAGGCCTTCGAGTTCGGTGATTAGGTGGGGGTTGAAGGGGCGGCTGGCCACGGCATCGTCGATGGCGCGGCGGTAGACCTGGGCCGTGCGGGCCACGTAGTACAGGCTCTTGGTGCGGCCCTCGATCTTGAGCGAGTCCACGCCGATCTTCACCAGGCGCTCCACATGCTCCACGGCGCGCAGGTCCTTGGAGTTCATGATGTAGGTGCCGTGCTCGTCTTCCATGATGGGCATCAGCTCGCCGGGGCGGCCCTTTTCCTCCAGCAGGTAGACCTGCTCGGCCTTGGGGTGGCGCGCGCCGTCGCCGCAGGTGCTGGTGAACTGGCTGTCGGCCTCCTCGCGGGCCTTCTCGAAGCTGAAGTCCTGCTCCATGGTCTGGGCCAGGGCCTCGCCGGTATTGGGGTCCACCGCCGCGTCATGCGTCTTGTAGTCCCAGCGGCAGGCATTGGTGCAGGTGCCCTGGTTGGGATCGCGCCGGTTGAAGTAGCCCGACAGCAGGCAGCGGCCCGAGTAGGCGATGCACAGCGCGCCGTGCACGAAGACCTCGATCTCCATGTCCGGGCATTCCTGGCGGATCTTCTCGATCTCGTCCAGCGACAGCTCGCGCGACAGGATGATGCGCGAGACGCCGGCCTTCTGCCAGAACTTCACCGTGGCCCAGTTGGTGGTGTTGGCCTGCACCGAGAGATGGACCTCGGTCTCGGGCCACTTTTCCTTGACCATCATGATCAGGCCGGGGTCGGCCATGATCAGCGCGTCGGGCTTGCACTCGATCACGGGCTCGATGTCGCGGATATAGGTGCGCACCTTGTCGTTGTGGGCGATCAGGTTGCTGGTGACGAAGAATTTCTTGCCCCGCGCATGCGCCTCGGAGATGCCCTGGGCGATCTGTTCGAGGCGGAATTCGTTGTTGCGTGCGCGCAGGCTGTAGCGGGGTTGCCCGGCGTAGATGGCGTCGGCGCCAAAGTCGTAGGCCGCGCGCATCTTGTCGAGCGAGCCGGCCGGCAGCAGCAGTTCGGGGGCTTTGAGGGTCATGATCCCCGTATTGTCCTGCATAGCGCTTTCCAACATGGTTCGCTAAGGCTCAGGCGAGC
>NZ_JTKZ01000505.1:0-1726 GCF_000799035.1 Delftia sp. ZNC0008 | reverse complement strand
CGCTGTCCAGCACTTCGCGTCCCAGGGCCGCATAGCCTTCGATGGAGGGGTTGAGCGGGTCCTGCGCGCGCGTGTCGAAGGCGGCCAGCCGCGTGCGTGCGAAGAAGTCGTCCACCTTGGCCTGCACCGCGTCCACGGCGCGGGCCGCGGCCAGGGCCTGGTCGCGCTCGGCAATGCCGCAGCCCAGGGCCTCGGCGCCTGCATGCCAGTCGCGCAGGGAACGCAGGTCGGCATAGAAGGACTCGGCCTGCTTGCGTGCGATGCCGGCCACGCCATCGGCGCCCGCCGCCGTGCCGTAGGCCTTGCCGATGCGCTCGACCAGCGCGGCCAGCGCCTTGTCGTCCCCGGCGGTGGCGGGGCTGACGATGCCGTCGCCATTGAAGCGCATGGCCGCCAGGGAGGCCAGGCGCTCGCGCACCTGGGCCAGGCTCAGCGCGGAGCCGCCGGCCTGACCGGACAGGGCCAGCATGCGCTCGGCCTCGGCATGCAGCAGGGCGCCCTGCTCGCTGTTGCGCTCCAGGCTGGACAGTTGCAGGACGTCGCCGCCATCGGCCAGCACCTGGGGGTCACGCACGCGCGCCACGGCCCATTGGCAGGCGGCGATCAGTTCGGGCGGGCGGATGCGGCCGTCCTTGTCTTCGTCGATCAGGTCCAGCGTGTCGCTGTCGAACTCGATGCCGCGCGTGGGGCAGGCCAGGGCCACCCACAGCTTCTGGTCCAGCTCGCCGATGTGCGCAATGTCCTGCCCGGTGCGGATGACCACCTGGTCCACTCCACCGGCGCGAAAAAACTCCCAAGCATGTTGCTGCTGCATGAAATACCCAACGGCCGCTCTGGCCAACGTTCGAAAAACGGAAAAAGGGCCGCAGTTTAAAAGTCATTCGGCCTGTCCAATTGAAGACATTTGTCAACGACGGGCGTCAGTGCAGGCTGTCAGGGCTATTGCTTTGTGCAAAAATAAAAGCACTGAATAGATACTTTATTGCCTTCATGCCCTCCAACTCCACCGCGTCGGCCCCTCAACAAGGCCGGGACAAGCTGCACCTGCAGCTGGCGCGGCTGTTCCGCAGCAAGGTGTCCACGGGCGCCTGGCCCGTAGGCAGCGCCATTCCCACGGTGCAGGAGCTGCAGGCGCTGCATGGCGTGTCGCGCACCACGGTGCGCATGGCGCTGGGCGCCCTGGTGGCAGAGGGCCTGCTGCTCACGCGCAAGCGCGGCGGCACGCGGGTGATTGCGGCGCCCTACAAGCCGCCGTCCTTTCTGTTGCCCACCAGCTGGAAGGAGCTGGTGGCCTTTGGCGCCCACATCGGCCAGATCACCCTGCACACCGGGCGGGACTGCCTGCCGCCGATTCCCGAAGGCTTCCCCGACGTGGGCCGCATGGCCCCCGCCTACGTGCACCTGCTGCGCGTGTACGACCATGACGCGGCGCGGTTTTGCCTGTCGCAGCTGTACCTGGAGCAGGAACTGTTCCCCGAGATCGAGGCCCAGCTGCAGCGCAGCTCCCTGGCCGTGGCCCTGAGCAGCGACCCCTCGCGCATTGCCGTGGCGCGCCAGCACCTGAGCGTGGCGCCGGCCGACGAACTGGCCGCCGAGCACCTGGGCGTGGCCCTGGGCACGCCGCTGATGCAGGCGCTGCGCTGGGCCTGCAATGCCGACGGGCTGCTGATCTACTGGGCGCGGGTCCGCTTTCTCAGCGAGTACGTGCATATGGAAATGGACGCGG
>NZ_JTKZ01000220.1:0-1545 GCF_000799035.1 Delftia sp. ZNC0008 | reverse complement strand
CCGATGGCCGGCGGCTGGCGCTGCTGACCGTGCGCCTGCCCGATCCCACAGGCTACGGCCGCATCGTGCGCGGCGAAGACGGCACGGTGCAGCGCATCGTCGAGCAAAAGGATGCCAATGACGCCCAGCGCGCCATCCAGGAAATCTACAGCGGCATCATGGCCGTGCCGGCCCGCCACCTGGCCGGCTGGCTGGCCCGCCTGACCAATGACAACGCCCAGGGCGAGTACTACCTGACCGACGTGGTCGCCATGGCCGTGGCCGACGGCGTGCCCGTGGTCGCGCACTGCATTGCCGACCCGGTGCAGGTGGCGGGCGTCAACAGCCCGCTGCAACTGGCCGAGTTGGAGCGCGCCCACCAGGGCGCCCAGGCCCGCACGCTGATGGAGCAGGGCGTGCGCCTGGCCGACCCCGCGCGCTTTGACCTGCGCGATGACCCGCGCACCGGCCGCGCGGCACGCCTGGCCTGCGGGCAGGATGTGGAGATCGACGTGGGCTGCATCTTCAGCGGCCATGTGGAGATTGGCGAAGGTGCGCGCATCGGCGCCTATTGCAGCATTGCCAACGCCACGATTGCGGCGGGCGCCGTCCTCCATCCGTACACGCATGTCGATGGCGAGAAGGCCGGCGTCAGCGTGGGCGAGGGCGCCCTGGTCGGCCCGTTTGCGCGCCTGCGCCCCGGAGCGCAACTGGGCCGCGAAGTGCACATCGGCAACTTCGTCGAGGTCAAGAACTCCGTGCTGGCCGATGGCGCCAAGGCCAACCACCTGGCCTACCTGGGCGATGCCACGGTGGGCGAGCGCGTCAACTACGGCGCCGGCTCCATCACGGCCAACTACGACGGCGTGAACAAGCACCGCACGGTGATCGAGGCCGACGTGCACATCGGCAGCAATTGCGTGCTGGTGGCGCCCGTCACCATTGGCGCGGGCGGCACGGTGGGCGGCGGCTCCACGGTCACCAAGAGCACCGAGCCCGGCGTGCTCACGGTATCGCGGGGCAGGCAGGTGAGCATCACCAGCTGGAAGCGCCCGGTCAAACTGCCCAAGTCCTGAGACTTCCGAGACACGTGGGCTCGAGGGCCCGCATCGATGGCGGGTCCCGTACGGGGCAAGCCGATTTTCCGAATCTCCTGACCCTGTTCATGCCATGACGGAACCTTTCGCCCACCCTCCGCCCGACCCTGCCGCCGACCTGCAAGGCCCGCCCCGCACGCTGCAGGACGCGCTGGAGCGCCTGGCCCAGCGCGAGCAGGAGCTGCAGGCCCTGCGCGCCGCGCAGCAGGAATGGCTGCACGCGGTGTCGCACGACCTGCGCGCGCCGCTGCGCCATGTGCTGTCCTTCGGACCCCTGGTGGACGAGCTGCTGTCGCAGGCCGCGCCTTCGCCGCAGGAACTGCAGGAGGCACGCGGCTTCCTGCAGACCATGGACCAGTCCGCCCGACGCATGGGCGGCATGCTCGACGGCCTGCTGGCCCTGGCGCGCGCCGCCCGCACGCCCATGCAGTGGCAGCCCATTGCCTTGCAGGAACTGCTGGAGACGCGG
>NZ_JTKZ01000329.1:0-5331 GCF_000799035.1 Delftia sp. ZNC0008 | reverse complement strand
CCGCGTCGATGTCTGGGACCAGGAGCCGCCGCCCGCTTCCCATCCACTGCTGGCCCTGCCCCAGGTGGTGGCCACCTTCCACACCGCCGGTGTCACGCACGAGGCCCGGCGCAACAACGCCGAGCTGGCTGCCACCCAGATCGTGCAGTTGCTGGCCAATGGCCAGCGGCCCGCGCGCCTGGTCAATCCCGAGGTCTGGCCGCATGCGCGCGAGCGCATCGCCAGGGCCTTGGACCCGTCCCGTTCCCTGTCCCGTTAGCCGCTTCCTTCACCATGACTACAAAGCCTCTCAGACCACTGCAAGAGGCGACCCAGGAGACAAAGATGACACAGCAAGCAAGGCGCGCATTGTGCGCAGGCCTGGCCGCCGCCTGCATGGCGCTGCCGGCCCTGGCCCAGGCTCAGGCCCAGGCGCAGAGCGAGGCCCCCTATCCCTCGCGCAACATCGAGATGATCGTGGCCTACGGGCCCGGCGGCGGCACCGACCTGGTGGCGCGGCTGCTGGCCCGCCATCTGGAAAAGAAGCTGGGCGGCAGCGTGGTCGTGCTCAACCGCCCCGGCGCGGGCGGCGGCATCGGCTTTGGCGAACTGGCGCGGGCCAAGCCGGACGGCTACACCATCGGCTTCATCAACACGCCCAACGTGCTGACCATTCCCATCGAGCGCAAGAGCAGCTTCCACTGGAGCCAGTACGACCTGCTGGGCAACCTGGTGGACGACCCGGGCGGCTTTGCCATCCACAACAGCAACGCCATCACCACGCTGGCCGGCCTGGCTGCCTACGCCCGGGCCAACCCCGGCGCCGTGACCGTGGGCACCACGGGCACGGGCTCGGACGACCACCTGGCCATGCTGCTGTTCGCCAAGGCCACGGGCACGCAGCTCACCCATGTGCCTTACAAGGGCGCGGGCGAGGTGCGCGCCGCCGCCACGGGCCAGCAGATCACCATCGGCGCCATCAACGTGGGCGAGGTGCTGGCCTACCAGAAGGGCGGCACTCCCATCCGCCTGCTGGGCCAGATGTCGGCCGCGCGCAGCTCGCTGGCGCCCCAGGTGCCTACGTTCAAGGAGCAGGGCATCGATATCGAGCTGGCCTCCCTGCGCGGCCTGGCCGCGCCCAAGGGCTTGCCCGAAGGCGTGCGCAAAAAACTGGTCGATGCCGTGGCCGCCATCGCGGCCGACCCGCAGTTCAGGCAGCAGGCCGAGGCCATGTACGCGCCGCTGCGCTACCTGGCGCCGCCCGCCTACGCGGCCGAACTGGAGCGCACCGAGGCCGGCTTTCGCAAGCTCTGGACCGAAATGCCCTGGCAGGACGGCAAGCCCTGAAGGCCCTGGCCATGCAAACCTTTGAATGGACAAGGACGACTGCCATGACCCCTCTGTCGCGCCGCAGCCTGGCTGCGCTGGCCCTGTGCGCCCTGGCCCTGCCGGCCCTGGCGCAAGGCCCCATCACCCTCATCGTGGGCTGGCCTGCGGGCGGCCCCTCCGACAACGTGGCGCGGCTGGCGGCCACGCGCATGAGCGAGGCCCTGGGCCAGCCCATCACCATCGACAACCGGGCCGGTGCGGGCGGCAACCTGGGCAGCGACGCGGCGGCCCGCGCAAGGCCCGATGGCAACACCATCATGCTGGCCACCGTGGCCTCGCACGGCCTGAACTCCGCGCTCTACGCCAAGCTCAACCACGACCCGCTCAAGGACTTCGCGCCCATCGGCATGATCACCACCTCGCCCAGCGTGCTGCTGGTGCCCGTGGCCTCGCCGCTGCGCTCGGTCAACGATCTGCTGGAGGCGGCGCGCGCCAGGCCGGGCCAGCTCAACTACGGCTCGGGCGGCGTGGGCTCCAGCCAGCACCTGGCAGGCGCCAGCTTCAAGCAGCTCACGGGCGTGGATGTCACCCACATCCCCTACAAGGGCACGGCCCCGGCCATGACCGACCTGATGGCGGGCCGCGTGGACTTCGTGCTCACCACGGGCGCCATCCCCTTCATCCGCTCGGGCAAGCTGCGCGCCCTGGCCGTGGCCTCACGCCAGCGCCTGCCGGCCCTGCCCGATGTGCCAACGTTCGAGGAAGCAGGCGTCAAGGGCTTCTACACCGACTCCTGGTACGGGCTGGTTGCCCCGGCCGGCACGCCACGCGCGGCGCTGGAGCGCCTGAACGGCGCACTGGCCACGGCGCTGCGCAATCCCGAGGTGCAAAAGCAGTTCATCGACCAAGGCTCGCTGCCCGTCAAGCCCATGGGCGTGGACGCGTTCTGGCGCTTCGTGCGCGAGCAGATGCCCGTGGCGGCCGAGCAGGTGCGGGTGTCGGGGGCCAGAGCCGAGTGAGCGCAGCCGGGTGCGGGCGGCCACGCAGGATCGGCACGGGCGCCTGCGCAGCCGCAATGCAGCCAGCGTGTCACTTGCAGGTCACTGGCAGGTCACTGGTAGTTGAGCGTGAAGGTGGCCCGTCCGTTGGCCAGGCCCGTGGTGACGGAGGGCTGGGTCTGGACATAGCGCGCCGTCAATGGAATCACGTGGTTGCTGGTGTTTGGGGTGATGGTGCCCGCCTGCCACTGGTTGGGATTGCCGAAGTTGGCGGAGTCCTCGCCGTAGCTGATGACCTTGTCGCTGCTGCGGATCTGGATGCCGATGCCGGCAGCCCCTCCGGTCACCGTCAGCACATCGGAGCGGTTGGCGGCATCGTTGGCATCCGTGAGCGTGACGAACGGGCGCAGGGTGGAATTGGCTTCGCCCCCGGTGCATATCAGTTCCAGATCGAATGGCTGGGGCGCGGAGGTAGCGCCTATCCCGTTGAACAGTGACCTGTTGATTCGCTGCAGGTTCACGGCGATGTTGCTCGTCTTCACCCGGCAACTGGCGCCTGTGCGCACCACGGTGCTGCCGGTCGCCTTCACGATCCAGTTATTGCAAAGGCTATTGCAGTCAAACCGGGCGGATGAATAGCTGCTGACGCTGAAAGTGCCCGATTGAACGGCGCCTGTCTTGATGAGTTGCATCCATATGGTTTGCTCATGTACATCATTCCTTAGCCATCCCGTGGCTCCTGCATTGTTGGACGTAGTGGTGATGGACATGGTTTTGCCATTGGGGAAATTCCTGGCTTTCCATATGGCACGCCAACGGACTCCTATTCCGCGCAAAGATGTGGAGTAGATATCGCCGTCCAGCGTGGTGGGGTTCATGATTTGGGGCCATATTTCTGAAGATGGCCCCGAAAGCACACTGTAGGAAATTGTGTCGAGGGTGGATTTGACCATGGGCGATTCCCATAGCACTGATCCATTCATGATATTTCCTGCGGGAACGTTGATGATTTCCGGTAATTGGATGGTGGACGACGCCGGGGTAAATATGCCTCCATAAATGGAGCTTACAGAAAAGCAAAGCGTTGCCGTAATGAGAAAATATCTGATTTTTTTCATATGAATGAAACCGGAAACGATGCAGGAGAGTTTGATGGGCGTGCTCCAAAGTCTATTCCTATGATTGATGAAAATCCATAGGATCATTCTGATATTGGCAATGCTTTTTCATGACTCCAATGCCGTGTTCCGTGCGCTGCTGTTGCGCGGCATTGCCACCGGGTCCGGCCTGCGGCACACCTGGCGCAAGCGGCGCCAACGACGTGGGCGGCCGCCTGGGCACGGCCGCCTGGGCATGGCCGCCACGGGCGACGCCTTTGCAAGACGCCTGGGATGAGCCGGTGGCTCAACCCCGCCTGCGCGCCGCCAGCCCCTGCACCACGGCTGCCAGCCGGTCGATTTCCTCGGTGGTGTTGTAGAAGGCCAGCGAGGGCCGCACGGTGGTCTCCACGCCGAAGCGCCGCAGGATGGGCTGGGCGCAGTGGTGGCCGGTGCGCACGGCGATGCCTTCGGCGTTGAGCGCCTCGCCCACCTCGGCCGTGGTCCAGCCCTTGAGCACGAAGGACAGCACGCTGGCCTTGTCGGCCGCCGTGCCGATCAGGCGCAGGCCGGGGATGGGCGCCAGCGCCTGCGTGCCGTACTGCAGCAGATCGTGCTCGTAGCGCGCGATGCGCTCCATGCCCAGGGCTTGCACGTAGTCGATGGCGGCGCCCAGGCCCACGGCGTCGGCAATGTTGCCGGTGCCCGCCTCGAAGGTGTTGGGCAGGGGCTGGTAGACGGTTTTCTCGAAGGTCACGTCGGCAATCATGTTGCCGCCGCCCTGCCAGGGCGGCATGTCCTCCAGCACCTCGCGCCGTCCCCAGACCACGCCGATGCCCGTGGGGCCGAAGACCTTGTGGCCCGAGAACACGAAGAAGTCCGCACCGATGGCCTGCACGTCCACGGCCATGTGCGAGACCGACTGCGCGCCATCGACCAGGGCCCGGGCGCCCGCCTGGTGGGCCAGCTCCACGATCTGCTGCACGGGCACGACCGTGCCCAGCGCGTTGGAGACCTGGGTGACGGAGACGATCTTGGTGCGTGGGTTCAGCAGCCTGCGGTATTCATCGATGAGCACCTGGCCCGAGTCGTCCACCGGGATCACGCGGATCTTCGCGCCCTTGGCGGCCGCCAGCTGCTGCCAGGGCACGATGTTGGCGTGGTGCTCCAGGTGGGAGACGATGATCTCGTCGCCCTCGCCCACATGCTGCCAGCCCCAGCTCTTGGCCACCAGGTTGATGGCCTCGGTGGTGCCGCGCACGAAGATGACCTCGTTCACGTCGGGCGCGTTGATGAAGCGGCGCACGCGCTCGCGCGCGCCCTCGTAGGCGTCGGTGGCGCGCGCGGCCAGTTCATGCGCCGCGCGGTGGATGTTGGAGTTCTCGTGCTCGTAGAAATGGCGGATGCGCTCTATCACCGCGCGCGGCTTGTGCGTGGTGGCCGCGTTGTCCAGCCAGGCCAGGGGCCGGCCGTTGACGCGCTCGGACAGGATGGGAAAGTCCCGGCGCACGGCATGCACGTCGAAGGGCGCCTGCACGCCGGCCGCTCCATGCCTTGCCCCGTGCGAAGCCTGCTGGCGCTGCAGCGGATGGGCCGGCGTGGTGTAGCCGGAGGGCAGCACCACGGGATCGACAAAGTAAAAGCGCGGCTCGGCCGAAGGCACGGTGGACGCAATGCCGGGCCCTTCTGTGGGCACGCCGATGCGCGGCACGGCGGGTGCCGCAGGTGCAGCAGGTGGCGTGAACGGGAGCGCGGCCAGCGCATCCAGCGGATCGCCCTGGCGCTGGGGCACGCCCAGCACCTGCGATCCCAGGCGCGGCTCGTAGGCGGGCAGGGCGCTCACGACATGGTCGGGCACGCCGTTGCCGGCCTGGGCATGGGGCAGCAGCGCGGGCGCGCGGTGGGCCAGCGAGGCCAGCGGCGCGGGC
>NZ_JTKZ01000745.1:0-3367 GCF_000799035.1 Delftia sp. ZNC0008 | reverse complement strand
TGCAGGTCGGTGAGGTCGAATCGCATGGCCTGTGGTGCTGAAGGATCAGGCCATGCCTGAGCCTTGGTTTGAAGATTCCCGATTGTGATCCCTTTGTTGGTGCACGAGCATGGCGCCATGAGGTTCAGGAAGGGCCTGAGCCAAGTCGGTGGAAAGTGCAGGGTGGCCGTGATGTGGGATGCGTGGTGGGTGCTGGCGGCGGCGGTGGCCGTGTTCGGGCTGGCCGGTGTCGTCAAGGGGGTGGTGGGCCTGGGCCTGCCCACGGTGTCCATGGCGCTGCTGGCGCTGTTCATGCCGGCCGGGCAGGCGGCGGCCTGGCTGCTGCTGCCGTCCCTGGTGACCAATGTGGTGCAGATGCGGCCCCTGCCATCGCTGCGGCCGCTGCTGCGGCGCCTGGGCTGGATGCAGCTGGGCATTGTCGCGGGCACGGTGGGCGGCATGCTGTGGTGGGGCCCGGTGGGCGAGGCCGCCGTGGCGCGCACGGCGCTGGGCGTGGCCCTGGTTGTGTATGCCCTGTGGGGCCTGTGGGGGCCGGGCCTGCAGTTGCCGCAGAGGCATCAGGCCTGGCTGGGCCTGTTGTGTGGTCTGCTGACGGGCGGGATCACGGCGCTGACCGGCGTGTTCGTGGTGCCGGCCGTGGCCTTTTTGCAATCGCTGGCGCTGGGCCGGCAGGCGCTGATGCAGGCCATGGGCCTGTGCTTCACGGTGTCCACGCTGGCGCTGGGCGCGGGCATGGCGCTGGCGCAGGGGCCGGGCCATGCCGCTTCGTCCTGGACGGGGTGGGGTGCCACAGCCCTGGTTTCCGCGCTGATGCTGCTGCCCGCCCTGGCCGGCATGGCCTGGGGCGAGCGGCTGCGCCAGTCGCTGTCGCCCCAGGTCTTCAAGCGCGTGCTGATGCTGGGCCTGCTGGCCCTGGGCATCTACATGTGCGCCAGGGGCTAGCCCCGGGCGTTCAGGCGCGGAACACCTTCACGGGGCTGCCGCGCTCCACCTCCCAGTGCTGCTGGCTGCGCGTGCGCCGGGCCTGGCCCTCGCCCTGCGCGTTGAGGCGCGCCAGCTTCAGGGCCAGCAGCTCGCGCGCCAGCCGCTTGTTGGCGTGCTGGCTGCGCTCGCTCATGACCTTCACCGAGATCCCGCTGGGCACATGCAGGGCATGGACGGCGGAGTCCGTGGTGTTGACATGCTGGCCGCCCTTGCCCGAGGCCTTGCAGGCCTGGAAGACGATTTCGCCGTCTGCCGGCAATTGCCGGGGCGGCTCGCACTTCTGCACGGCAACAAACCAGTTCCTGCGCGGATGGTGGGGCCGCAGGGGACTGTCGAAGACCCACTGGATGGTGCCCAGCCAGGCGCCCAGCGTACCGTGAAGCAGGCCGGTGTCGCCCTCGCAGCGCAGCAGCACGGACCTGTAGCCGGCTGGCGTGGGCGTTTCTTCCAGCACGTCCACGGTGATGCCGCTGGCGGCGCAGTCGCGCAGCAGCTCGCGCAGGGTCAGGCGCACGGCATGCTCGCACTCGGCGGGGCCGTGGGATGCGGTCAGCTGGATCAGCAGCATTGCATGGCTCCCTTCTTGTAGGTCAGCAGGGGGCGCAGCCGCGCCACCAGCTGCACCAGGCCGGCTTCCTGCAGGCTGGCGACGACGGAGTCCACGTCCTTGTAGGCCTGGGGGGCCTCCTCGTAGACCAGTTCGCGGTCGGCGCAGACCACGGCGCTGCCGAATTTTGTGCGCAGCAGTTCGTCCAGCGTGAAGCGCGGGCGCAGGCGGCCCATGCAATCGGTACGTGCCCACTTGCGGCCCGCGCCGTGCGCCAGCGAGTGCAGTGCCTCGTCACGCCCGGCCAGGGGCCGCACAAGGTAGCTGTAGTCGCCGCGCGAACCCGGGATCACCACCAGACCCTGGTCGGCCGGCGTGGCGCCCTTGCGGTGCAAAAAGCCGTCTTCTCCGCGCCAGTGGTGGGCGATCACGTGGTTGTGGGTGATGTCCAGCAGGGCCTGGCCGCGCGTGCGCAGGGCGCGCAGCAGGCGTGCCGCAATGCTGGCGCGGTTCAGTTGGGCGAAGGCGATGGCGGCCGCGTGCTGGCGCAGGTACTGCGTGGCGGCATCGCTGCTGGCGGCCAGGCCGTCGTGGCTGAAGGCCTCCACATGGGCGCGCAGGATGGCGCCGCCCAGCCCGCGCGAGCCGCTGTGCACCATGAGGTGCACGCGTTTCCTGTCGAGCGCGCCGTCCTCGTACAGCGTGTCCACCACCTGCAGTTCGGCAAAGTGGTTGCCGCCGCCAATGGTGCCCAGGCTGTCCTGCAGATACGCCAGGTCGGCCACGCCGCTGGCCTGGGCGATGTGCTCCAGCTGCTGCATGTCCACGGCGTCCAGCAGTTCCTGGGGCAGGGGGCCGTCGATGTTGCCCACCGCCTTTTCCAGCTTGGGGGCCGAGGTCTTGTGCGCTGCCAGCTCCGTGCTGTACAGCGACATGCCGCAGCCGATGTCGCCGCCGACCAGGGCCGGGTAGAAGCGGCCCACGGAAAAGAAGGCGGCCCCTACCGGGTAGCCCCGGCCCGGGTGCAGGTCGGGCAGGCCCACGGCGGCGCGCATGCCGGCCAGGTTGCGGGCCGTTGTTTGAAGTTGTTGGATGGCGGCGTCTTCAATCCAGACGCCGCGGTTGGCGAACACCTGAAGATGGATGTCCGGCCCCCCTGAGTCGCTGCGCGCCTTCCCCCCTCTCGCTTCGCGGGGGGAGACGACACCCTCGGTGCGGGGCGGCCCTTCCTCGGTGTCTCTGGCTTGAGTGATTGCGGGTGCCGCGTTTGCGCCACGGAATACTATGGAATTGCCCATGAATGGCTTTCGATCGAGTGCTTGGGGCACATTCCGGCAGATGCGGAATGCGCAATGGGCAGTCGCCGCAAGCTCGATGGACAGGCATCAGGAAAAGCGCACGCGCAGCCGAAAGCCGGGCCTCTTGCGGGGCCGGGAATCAGGTCTGCAGCGTGGCCTGGAGGCGCTAGGGCTTCAAGCGTGCACGACTGCAAAGGGACGTGTCGAATGGGACATGGGTTCTCTCCTTTGCGATGGTGGACGGGTGCCGCGAATGCGGCAAAGACGGGGATGCTAGGGACAAGCGGCCGGTGCCGCAAGCGAAGTCGCAGGCGCGTGGCGGATTGCATACAAAGCAAGATGGAAAAAGCCCCGCAGGCAGGTACCGGCGGGGCTTTTTGATGAAGGGCCTGTGCCCGTTCAGTCCTGCGGGCGGAATCCGATGACCAGGTCCGAAGGCACGCGGCCATCGATGTCGCGCGGCAGCGTCTCGGTCTTTTGCAGCGCGCGGATGACGGCGTCGTCCCAGGCCTTGTTGCCGCTGGACTTGGCGATGGTG
>NZ_JTKZ01000782.1:0-1124 GCF_000799035.1 Delftia sp. ZNC0008 | reverse complement strand
CCGCGTGCAACGGCCGTGGCGTGCAGCGCTCCTCGCGCCACCAGCCCATCGGCCTGCAGGAGCTGCCCATACGCGAGCAGTTCCGCCTCGTCAGCGAGACCGGCGTGTTCGACTGCTTCGACCGCCTGCCGCTGCGCCACCAGCTGGCCGACTACGAGTCGGCCATCGCCGAATTCAAGCTGCCCGTGCACACCGCCAGCTGGTTCTACCGCCTGGGCGAGGACGAGGTCCTGCTGGCCGGCAACCTGCGCATCTGCCGCGAGATCGGCGTGCGCTGCCACAACATCATGACCTTCAAGCACCACCGCGACGGCCATGTGCTGTCCG
Organism: Delftia sp. ZNC0008; assembly: GCF_000799035.1. Taxonomy (NCBI): domain Bacteria; kingdom Pseudomonadati; phylum Pseudomonadota; class Betaproteobacteria; order Burkholderiales; family Comamonadaceae; genus Delftia; species Delftia sp. ZNC0008. The sequence continues at coordinate 797 of NZ_JTKZ01000782.1, read as the reverse complement.
ATGTGGAAATCGCCGAACACTATCTGCGGGTCTATGACGACGCCATGGGCCTGGGCGTGGAGCCCAGCTTCGCGCTGCATGTGAACACGTGGACCGAAGACTTCCTGCGCGTGCGCAGCGTGGCCGGGCGCGTGCAGGCACGCGGCGTGCCCTTTCACTTCACGCTGGACTACAGCCATGTGAACTTCAAGATCGGCAACCCGGCCGAGCTGGACCGGTCGGGCGTGCGCGGGCTGCTCGAGCGCGGCGAACTGGTGCTGGACCCGTTCGAGCCCGGCTCGCTGTGCGAACAATGGCTGGACATGGGCATCGTGCGCTGGGCCCAGCTGCGCGCGGCCGGCCCCAACCAGCCCCTGAACCTGTGGCACCGCGACGAGGACGGCAGCCCGGGCCGGGGCATCCAGTACCCCATGCTGCGGCCCGGACCCGGCGAATGGCATTCGCCCTGGCATGCCTACCTGCTGGAGCCCTCCAAAGAGGCCATCCGCAAGGTGCTGGCCTGCCACCATGCGCAGCCGCACGGCCCGCTGCGCTACCTCACCACCGAATTCATCAATCTCCCCGACTACGGTCTGGGCGCAGGCTATGACCTGCTGGAGCAGAACGTGGCGGCCGCGCGCTTCATGCGGCAAGCCTGGGACGAGATCTGCGCCCGCCCCGTACTCCGGGCCTCCTGCGAAGGTGCAGCATGAACCCCGCACAACACCCCCAAGGCCATGCCGTCATCATCGGCGCCGGACACGCCGGTGGCACCCTGGCCGCCCTGCTGCGCCAGTACGGCCACCCGGGCCCGATCA
>NZ_JTKZ01000695.1:0-3044 GCF_000799035.1 Delftia sp. ZNC0008 | reverse complement strand
CGAAGCGGGCGTAGCGGGCGTAGTGGCCGCAGCCAGCGCCGAGGCGCCACAGCGGCCGCAGGAATCCCGCCCCGGCGTGCGCTTGAGCGACGCCGATGCAGATGCCTCCTGCGGCCTGGCCCTGGCGCGCCGGCTGTGCCTGGCTGGCGGTGGCGTGGCGTGGGCCGAGGGGGGCAGCGGGGGAGGCGACGGCGATGGAGCCAGCGGCGGCCTGGTCGTCTCCCTGGTCCTGCCGCGCGTGCCCATGGCGGCGCAGGATTGTCTTGCGCAAAGCCTGGACTGAGCTGGCATTCGCGGTCCTGGAAACAGGACTGCGCGCCGGGGCGCGCAGTCAGCAAGCAGGAAAGTCAAAAAAGAGAGGAGGGCCGAGCCCGGTCAGCGTGCGAGGCGCGCGATCAGCAGCCCCGCCGCCAGCGCCGTGGCAATGGAGCGCAGCGGTTTCTTGCACACGGCGCTGCCCTGGCGGGAGAGGTCGGTGCTGCCAGCGGTACTTCTGGTCTGGAAGGGATCTTTGCTCATGGAGGCTCCTTTCCTGCAAGTCAATGGCCCGTGGCCGGGCCGGCTCAGTGGCGCATGCGCGGTTTGCACAGGTTGAAGATGGCCAGCAGCGCAACGGCGCTGGCCATCGAAATGAAGATGGACATGGATGTGGCCGGCACCTGCGCCTGCGCATCCATGGCCGAGGGCGCCAGCAGCGGCGCCAGCAGCCAGCCGCCCAGCAAGGCGCCGATGGCGCCTATTGCCACGTTGAGCAAAATGCCTTGCTGGGCCTGGGTGTTCGTGACCATGCTGGTGATCCAGCCGATCAGCCCGCCCACCATCAGCCAGATGAGGAAATCCATGGCATCGCCTTTGACAAAAGTTGCAGTTGAATATCAATGGCAATCGGCGTGCCTGCCCGTCGCAAGCGACTCAGCGCTCCGGTCGCGGGGTGCCGTTGCCCTGGGCCGGCGCGGGGCGGATTTGTGCCCGCTCGGCTTCGCGGCCTGAAGGTGTCTGGGCGTCCAGGCCCCGGTCGGGCGACTCGCTGACCTGGGGCAGATCGGCGGCGTGTTCTATCAATTCCTCGATGATGAAGCGGCCGTAGAGCTGGGCGCGCTCGGCGCCGGCGGCCTTGAGGGCATCTGCGGCGTTGCGTGCGGCCTCGTCGCTGTCCACCCGTACCACCAGCCAGTGGTAGCCGCGCTCGGCCAGGGCCTGGTGGGCCTTGACCAGATTGAGTTCCTGGCCCACGGCGGCCACGGGGCTGGCCTGTCGCAGGTCTTGGTCGATCTGGGCCAGCATTTCCCGGTCGGTGTAGCGCCGTACGTCCTGCTCGGGCAGGTTCAGCGCCTGCAGCGCCGCCATGCCGTCATCGGCCTGCGCAGCAGTGGGAAAAGAGACCACCATGTGGCCCACGGGCTTGAAGACACCGTAGGCGCGGGCAGGAGAGGAGTCCATGGGCTTGTCCTTGGTTGCTCAAAGGTGCTTGCAGGGTGGCAAGCAGCGTGCCCGCAAGGCAACGGCAGCAGGTGCTGTGCGCGTCTGCGCACGTGTCAGCCGGGTTCGGCGTCCGTCCTGTCCTTTTTGCCGCCCGCATAGTCCTTGAGCCGGTTGTACAGCGTCTTGAGGCTGATGCCGAGCACGGCGGCCGTGCGTTCCTTCTGGTACTTGCACTGCTTGAGCGTGGCCTGGATCAGCAGCCGCTCGGCCTGCGCCATGGTCATGCCGATGGGCAGCTGTATGGTGGCCGGCTCCATATCGGGCAGGTCGTAGACGTCGCCTGCCGCGCCGTGGTCGGCGAAAGGATGCACGGCGACAGGCGCGGCCTGCGAAGTGGGCGGCAATTGCGGGGCGTTGGCGGCCAGCTGTGCAGGCACGGATGTGTGCACGGATGCGTGCAATGACACCGGCATGGGGGCGGGCTGGGCAATGGCCACCGGTGGGCGGGGCAGCCATTCGGTGCCTACCTGCGGGCCGGGCTCCATGACGTAGGCACGCTGCACGGCATTGCGCAGCTCGCGCACATTGCCGGGCCAGCTGTGCTGCGCCAACTGCCTCAGGGCCGACGCCGTGAACTGCTTGGTCTGCCCCTCTCGCTGCGAGATGGCCTGCAGCAAGTGCTGGGCCAGCAGCGGGACGTCGGACAGGCGCTCGCGCAGCGGCGGCAGCTCGATGGGAAAGACGTTCAGCCGGTAGAGCAGGTCCTCGCGCAGCCTGCCGCTGGCCACGGCCTCGAAGGGGCAGCGGTTGGTGGCGGCGATCACGCGCACATCGGTCTGCAGCGTCTGGGTGGAGCCCACGCGCATGAAGCGGCCGGTCTCCAGCACGCGCAGCAGCTTGACCTGCAGCTCCATGGGCATTTCCGTGATCTCGTCCAGGAACAGCGTGCCCGTGGCCGCGCGCTCGAAAAAGCCCTGGTGCTGGCGGTCGGCGCCCGTGAAGCTGCCCTTTTCGTGGCCGAAGATCTCGCTTTCGATGAGATGCGGCGAAATAGCGCCGCAGTTCACGGCAAGAAACGGGCGGCTGCGCCGCTGGCTCAAGTCGTGCAGGGTCTGCGCCACGACCTCCTTGCCGGTGCCGCTCTCCCCCGTGAGGAATACCGTGACCGAGGTGCCTGCCACGCGCTCCATCTGCTGGTACAGGCGCTGCATGGGAGGCGATTGGCCCAGGAGCCGGCCAAAGCGTCCTTCCTGCGCGCAGTAGCTGCCAGCGGGTGCGCAATGGTCTTGTGCCGTGATCTGATCGGAGGCCGGGCCTGCGCCGTTGCGGCTGTCCGCGCCCGACAGGCCCGGCGTGGGGATGAGAAAGCGCGAAAGAATGTCCTCGAGCCGGCCTATGCCCACGGGCTTGACCAGATAGTCCATGGCGCCTCGGCGCAGGGCTTCGATGGAGGAGTCCAGGCTGGCATGGCCGGTCACCAGCACGATCTGCGAGTCCTGCGGCACTTGCCGGTCGCCGAACAGGTCCATGCCGTTGCCATCGGGCAGCTGCAGGTCCAGCAGAACCAGGCTGGGCGGCTGCATGGCCATCTGGCGGCGCGCATCGCGCAGGGTGTGGGCCAC
>NZ_JTKZ01000553.1:0-4648 GCF_000799035.1 Delftia sp. ZNC0008 | reverse complement strand
TCACGCCTTCGCTGCGGGCCTGGCTCCAGCAACTGGATCGGTATGCCCATCCCGCGCCGCGCAGGCGGCTGCTGATCGAGGACGATGGCCTGGTGTTCGACGACTGGATCGACGGGCTGCGCCAGTCCTGCGAAACCGAAGAGTCCCCCGATGCGGACGACGCACAGTGCTGGCTGCTGCTGGACCCGCGCAACCTGCTCAATGCCAAGGGCAGGCCCCATGCCGACAAGCTCATGCCGGTCTACCTGCGCAGCCTGGCGCTGGCCGCCAGCGGCTCGCAGGCCGAGTTGCGCGTGGTGGCGCGCGACGGCCTGGTGCAGGTCCTGCCCATGGACCCTTCCGACGCGCTGGCACGGCTGCGTGAATTGATGGCCCTGTGGCGCGAAGGCCAGAACGGTCCGCTGCCCCTGCCGCTGCGCAGCGGCCTGGCCATGGCCGAAGGCTTTCCCGCTGCGGCCCAGCAGGCCTATGAGGGTGGTCATCTGGTCGGCGGCGAGGGCGAGGACCCGTCCTGGGCCCGCTGCTATCCCGATTTCGAGGCCTTGGTCGCCGATGGGCGCTTCGAGGCCCTGGCCCATGCCGTCCACGCGCCGCTGCTCGACTGGGTGGCCGCGCAGGTGCAGGTCCAGCCCTACCAGGCGGATGCACCATGAGCACCAGCGAAGTGACCGGCGGCGTGACCAGCCATGTGCTCGACGCACAGTGTTTTCCGCTGTGGGGCAGCCGCCTGATCGAGGCCAGCGCCGGCACCGGCAAGACCTGGACCATCGCTGCGCTCTACCTGCGCCTGGTGCTGGGGCATGGCGAGGGCAGCCCGGACGGCATCAGCAGCACGGCCTTCGAGCGCCCGCTGATGCCGCCCGACATCCTCGTCATGACCTTCACGCGCGCGGCCACGCGCGAGCTGTCCGACCGCATACGCAGGCGCCTGATCGAGGCCGTGCAGTGCTTTCGCGGCGAGGCCGAGCCCGCGCCCCACGACGGCTTCCTGCACGCGCTGCGCGAGGCCTACCCTGAAGGCGCGGCCCGTGAACGCGCGGCCTGGCGCCTGGCCATGGCCGCCGAATGCATGGACGACGCGGCCATCCACACCATCGACGCCTGGTGCCAGCGCATGCTGCGCGAGCATGCCTTCGACAGCGGCAACCTCTTCGACGAAACGCTGGAGCCTGACGAAAGCCAGCGACAGACCGAGGCCGCGCAGGACTACTGGCGCCAGCAGTGCTACCCGCTGTCCGACGAGCTGCTGGACGAGGTCCTGAAGATCTGGCCCCACGTCGGCGCCCTGGTCGATGACATGCGCGCCCTGCTGCGCGAGCCCCCCGTGCCCGGCGCGGGCGAGGGCAGCCTGGCCGACTGCCTGCAGCGCGCCATGGAGCAGCGCCGCAGCCGCCTGCTGGCCCTGGCGGCCGGCTGGGACGACAAGGCACAGCGCCTGCAGCTGTGGCTGGATGGACAGCTCGACGGCCATGGCGCGCTGTGGGACAAGCGCAAGCTGCAGCCCGCGCGCTACACCGGCTGGCTGGCCGCTCTGGCCGACTGGTCGCGCGCCCCGCTGGACGGCCCGCTGGCGCTGACCGAGGCCGCGCGCCACCGCCTCAGCCCCGAAGGCCTGGCCGAGGCCTTCAAGGGGTCGGCCGGCGATGTGCTCATGCCGCTGGAGCTGGCCGAGCTGCAGGCGCTGCTGGTGCAGCTGGAGCAACTGCCGCCCGTCAGCGTGGCCGTGCGCCTGCATGCGGCCGCGCGCGTGGCGCAGCGGCTGGCCCACCTCAAGCGCCAGGCCGGCAGCTTCGGCTTTGCCGACATGCTGCAGCGCCTGGACACGGCCCTGGCCGGCGACAACGGCGCCGTGCTGCGTGAGCGCATCCTGGCCCAGTACCCGGTGGCGCTGATCGATGAATTCCAGGACACCTCGCCGCTGCAGTACCGCCTGTTCGACCAGATCTACCGCACGGCGGCCAACGACCCGCACAGCGCCCTGCTGCTGATCGGCGACCCCAAGCAGTCCATCTACGGCTTTCGCGGCGCCGACATCCACAGCTACCTGCAGGCGCGCCGCGCCACCGAGGGCCGCCACTACGTGCTGGGCACCAACTACCGCTCTACCGAGGCGCTGGTGGGCGCCGTCAACCATTGGTTCGCGCAGGCCGAGAAGCGGCCGGGCGAGGGCGCCTTCATGTTCCGGCGCGGCAGCCACAACCCGCTGCCGTTCGAGCCCGTGGCTGCCCAGGGGCGCAGTGAACAGCTGCACACGCGCGACGGCGCCATGCCCGCCCTCACCGTAGCCTGGAGCGCGGGCCGCGACGAGGACACCGGCATTCCCCTGCCTTTGGCGGCCGACGAGGTGCGGCGGCGCTTTGCGGCCCATTGCGCCGAGCAGATCGTGCAGTGGCTGACCGACCCGCAGGCCGGCTTTGTGCAGCCCGATGGCCGCCTTGTGCGCCTGCGGCCTGCCGACATCGCCGTGCTGGTGCGCACGGGCCGAGAGGCGGCCGCCGTGCGCCGAGAGCTGCAGGCGCGCGCCGTGGCCTCGGTCTACCTGTCGGACCAGGATTCGGTGTTCGCCAGCGACGAGGCCCATGACCTGCTGTACTGGCTGCGCGCCGTTGCCGCGCCGCTGGACGCCCAGGCCGTGCGCGCGGGCCTGGCCACGCGGCTCATCGGCCTGTCGCTGGACGAGCTGGCCTGGCTGGCCGCCGACGAGGAAGCCTTTGACGTGCGCAGCGAGCAGCTGCGCGAACTGCACAGCATCTGGCTGCGCCTGGGCGTGCTGGCCATGCTGCGCCAGACCCTGTACCGGCTGGACCTGCCCGTGCGCTGGCTGCAGGACCCGGCCATGGGCGGCGAGCGGCGCCTGACCAACTACCTGCACCTGGCCGAGCTGCTGCAGACCGCCAGCGCCCAGCTGGAGGGCGAGCAGGCCCTGATCCGCTGGCTGGCTACCCAGATCGAGACGCCGGGCAGCGGCAGCGAAGAGCAGGTGGTGCGCCTGGAAAGCGATGCCGACCTGGTCAAGCTCGTCACCGTGCACAAGAGCAAGGGCCTGGAGTACCCGCTGGTCTGCCTGCCGTTTGCGGGCAGCTTCCGCCCCATGGAGCGGGCCAGAACGCCGTTCCTGACCCTGTCCGCGCAGGACGAGTCGCAAGACGATGCGGCTCCCGCCCGCCGATTGCTGCTGGACTTCAGCGACGAGGATCTGGCCCAGGCCGACCGCGAGCGGCTGCGCGAGGACCTGCGCCTGTTCTATGTGGCGCTCACCCGCCCGCGCCATGCGCTGTGGCTGGGCCTGGCCCCGCTAAAGCGCGGCAACGGCAAGGCCTGCGTGAACGAGCAGGGCGCAGCCGGCTACCTGCTGGGCGGCACCGAGCCGCGCTCGGCCCAGGGCTGGCGCGACGGCCTGCAGCAGCTGTGCAGCGAAGACCCGCACATGGCCTGGCGCGACCTGGATGCCGTGCCACTGCAGCGCACGCGCTGGCAGCCGCCGGACGCTGCCACGCCGCTGCACGATGCCCGGCCCTACGACGCACGCTTCGACACGCGCTGGGGCATCGGCAGCTTCTCTGCCCTGGTGCGCGCCATGGCCGCGCCCAGCCTGCCCGTGCTGCCCGTGGCCGTGCAGCGCCCGGCCGAGGATGAGCAGGCGCTGGAGCCGCCGCCATCGCCGGAACTGGCGGACATCGCCGGCCTGGCGGGCCTGCAGCCCCTGCAGAATGGACCGGCCGGTGGGCCTGCGGTCTGGCACCGCTTTCTGCGCGGCCCCGTGGTCGGCAACTTCGTGCACGACCAACTGGAATGGCTGGGCGGCGAAGACTTTGCCCTGCCCGTGGACGGCCAGGGTGCGCTCGCTGATCGCCTGGTGCGCCGCTGCGAGCGCGCGGGCCGGGGCGAGCAGGCGCGCGACCTGCTGGCCTGGCTCACGGCCGTGGTCCACCAGCCGCTGGTGCCGCTGGATGTCACGCTGGCCACGCTGGGGCCGCAACTGTCGGAGATGGAGTTCTGGCTGCCCGCGCGCCAGCTGCCGGCCGAGCGCATCGACCAGCTGTGCCGGCGCTTCATCCTGCCGGGGCAGGAGCGGCCCGCGCTGCCCCAGCGCTCGCTGCACGGCATGCTCATGGGCTTTGCCGACCTGGTGTTCTGCCACGAGGGCCGCTACTGGGTGCTTGACTACAAGAGCAACCACCTGGGCCCGGACGGCGCCGCCTACGGCCAGGAGGCCCTGGCCCGCGCCATGCTCCACCACCGCTACGACGTGCAGGCCGCGCTCTACCTGCTGGCCCTGCACCGGCTGCTGCGCAGCCGGCTGGGCACGGCCTACGAGCCGCAGCGCCAGCTGGGCGGCGCGCTGTACTACTTTCTGCGCGGCATCGATGGCCCGGCCGGTGGCATGCATGCCATGGCGCCCGAGCTGCCCTTGCTTGATGCGCTCGATGAACTGCTCGGTCCCGGCCGCGCCAACGCGGAGGAACTGCCATGAGCCCGCGCCCCCGTTCGCGCACCATCGATACGGCCACGCTGGACCTGTTCGATGAACGGCCGGGCGGCGAACCGCCGGGCGACGACTCGCCGGGCGCCGTGCCGCCAGACACCAATGAAGTGCTGGCCCTGCTGCGCCGCTGGGCCGACGCGGGCCTGCTGCGCCGGCTGGATG
>NZ_JTKZ01000624.1:0-6711 GCF_000799035.1 Delftia sp. ZNC0008 | reverse complement strand
CCGCGTGTCATGCATGACCTGGACCTGGCGCTGGCGCACTTCGGGCGCGTCATCGTGCTGGACCAGGGGCGCATTGCGCTCGATGGGGCCCCTGCCGAGCTGCTGCATGCGCCGGGGCTGGATGCCGTGTTCGGCGTGGATTTCGAGCGCATCGACGCACCCCCGCAAACCTTGCTGCGCGCGCGGCTGAAACAGGAGAACTGACCCCATGCGCATCGATCTGGCCGGCTGGACGCGCGACGCCACGCGCGGCGACCACCGTGAATTCCTGGCACTGTTCGAGCGCGCCGAGCGCCTGGGTTTCCAGGGCGTGTGGTTCAACGAATTCCGCGTGCCCGATACCGCCTGGCCCTATCCCTCGCCCCTGCTGCTGGCCGCCGCCGTGCTGGCGCGCACCGAGCGGCTGCGCGTGGGCACCTCGGTGCTGGTGCTGCCGCTGCACCACCCGCTGATGCTGGCCGAGGAGATTGCCCAGCTGGACCTGCAAAGCGCCGGCCGCATCGACGTGGGTGTGGGCCGGGGCACGGAGCCGGCCGCGCTGCGCGCCCTGCAGATCGATGCGGACAGCACGCGCGAACGCTTCGAGCAGTCCTGCCGCATCCTGGTGGAGGCGCTGTCCGGCAAGCCCGTCGCAGCTGGGCAGGGGCCGTGGCGCTTCGAGGATCGGCCCGCCCTGCCTTCGACCGTGCAGCGTCCGCATCCTCCCTTGTATGTGGCCGGCTCCACGGCAGAGACCCTGGGCTTTGCCGTCGATCAGAATCTGCCCCTGCTGCTGAGCCTGGAGCCGCCCGAAGGCATGCAGCTGGAGCGCCTGGAGGCCGCTGCCCGGGAGCGCGGGCGCGATGCCGCCGCGCTGCGTGCGCGTTCATCGCTGGCGCGCTATGTCTGCATCGGTGCCGACGAGGCCGCCGTGCAGGCCCGGCTGGCCACGCTGTGGCCGCAGCTGTACCAGCGGCGCGTGTACTTTGCGGGCAAGCGCGGCGTGCCGGCCGACCAGGTGCTGCCCATCGATGTGCCGCGCGTGCTGGCCGAGCAATTCATCCATGGCACGCCCGAGCAGTGCCATGCGCAGATCACCGCCTTGCGCGAGCGCACGGGCATGGGCCAGCTGCGCTGCGTCTTCAACGCCAACGGCCTGTGGAGCGATGCCCAGGCCCTCGCCGGCATGGAGCTGTTTGCGCAGGAGGTTCTTCCTTCATTGCGCAGCGCCGTGCCTTTCGCCACCGTCTGACTTCCTCTTTTTTCTGGAGAACCTTCCATGCAAACCGCCAAGATTCCCGCCACCATCGTCACCGGCTTCCTGGGCAGCGGCAAGACCACGCTGCTGCGCCACATCCTGGACAGCGCGGGCGGCCGGCGCATCGCTGTCATCGTCAACGAGTTCGGAGAGCTGGGCATCGATGGCGAGATCCTCAAGGGCTGCGGCATCGGCTGCGACGATGAGGGCAACGAGCGCGAAGGCGCGCTGTACGAGCTGGCCAACGGCTGCATGTGCTGCACGGTGCAGGAGGAGTTCTTCCCCGTGATGCGCGCGCTGGCCGAGCGCCGCGACCAGATCGACGCCGTGATCATCGAGACCTCGGGCCTGGCCCTGCCCAAGCCCCTGGTCCAGGCCTTCCAGTGGCCCGAGATCGCCAACGTGTTCACCGTGGACGCGGTGGTCACCGTGGTGGACACGCCAGCGGCCGCCAGCGGCCAGTTCGCCGCCAATCCCCAGGCCGTGGACGAGCTGCGCCGCGCCGACCCCAACCTGGACCACGAATCGCCGCTGCACGAACTGTTCGAGGACCAGCTGGGCGCGGCCGACCTGGTGGTGCTCAACAAGACCGACCTGGCCGATGCCGATGCCCTGGCGCGCGTGACCGCCCTGGTGCGCGAGGAGCTGCCGCCCGAGGTCAAGATCGTGCAATCGTCCCAGGGCCGCCTGCCGCTGGACGTGGTGCTGGGCCTGGCCAAGGCGGCCGAGACCACCATCGACCAGCGCGTGAGCCACCACGACCACGACGAGGACCATGACCACGACGACTTCGACTCCTACGTGATCGACCTGCCCGCCGTGGACCGCGACCGCCTGCTGGCCGCGCTGGAGACGCTGGTGGAGCAGCACAGCATCCTGCGCGTCAAGGGCTTTGCCGAGATCCCGGGCAAGCCCATGCGCTGGCTGCTGCAGGGCGTGGGCCGCCGCTTCGACCACCATTTCGACCGCGCCTGGCGCGAGGGCGAGGCACGCGGCACGCGCCTGGTGTTCATCGGGCAAGACCTTGACGAAGCAGCGCTGCGCAAGGGCCTGGAGAATGTGGCCGCCTGACCTTCCGATTCCGTACTGAAACCTATTCCATGCACCTGCTGTCCACGCGCCCCGGCGGCTTCGTCGAGGACGAGAGCATCGTCACCCGCCTCGACCAGACGCCGGCCGACATCGTCATCCTGAGCTCGGCCGACACCACGCTGGCCCTGCTGTCCTCGGCCGTGGCCGCGCTGGCCGGGGCGTCGGCGGACTTCCCCTCGGTGCGGCTGGCCAATCTGCTGTACCTGCGCCAGCCGGCCTCGCTGGACCTGTATGTGGACGAGGTGCTGCGCCATGCGCGCGTGGTCATCGTGGACCACCTGGGCTCGGAGTCGGCCTGGCCCTATGGCATCGAGCAGATCGGCTCGCTGGCGCGCCGCAAGGGGCAGCGCCTGGCCATGTTCTCGGGTGACCTGCAGGAAGACCCGCACCTGCTGGCGCGCAGCACGCTGCCGGCCGCCGCCTGCCGCCAGCTGTGGCAGTACCTGCGCTCGGGCGGCGCGGCCAATGCGCGCGAATTCCTCAAGGCCACCGTCTACCACGGGCTGGACCGGGGCGATGCGCCGCTGCCGCCGCGCACCCTGCCTCAGGCAGCCGTGCACGTGCCGCTTGCGCTATTCGAGAACGCACCCAACCCTGCCCAGGTGCAGGCCCATGACGTGGCCGGCATCGACGACCTGCAGCGCGCCTGGACGCCGGGCGCGCCCACGGTGGCCCTGGTGTTCTACCGCTCCCACCTGCTGGCGGGCAATACGGCGGCCTTCGACGCCATGGCCCTGTCGCTGCAGCAGCGCGGCATGAACCCGCTGGCCGTGGCGCTGGACTCGCTCAAGGACCCGCTGTGCCTGGCCACGCTGCGCCAGCTCTGCGAAGACCATGCCGTGCAGCTGGTGCTCAACACCACGGCGTTCTCGGCGCTGGAATCGGGCACGGCCCTGGCCGGCGATGCGCCCGTGCTGCAGGTGATCGCCAGCGGCGGCAACCGCGAGGACTGGTGGGCCGACAGCCAGGGCCTGCGCCCGCGGGACATCGCCATGCAGGTGGTGCTGCCCGAGATGGATGGCCGCATCATCACGCGCGCCATCAGCTTCAAGGGCCTGTCCCACCGCTGCGCCTTCACCCAGGCCGACGTGGTGGCCTACCAGCCCGAGCCCGACCGCGTGGACTTCGTGGCCGACCTGGCCTGGCGCTGGTGCCGCCTGCGCAGCCTGCCCGCGCGCGACAAGCGCCTGGCCCTGGTGCTGGCCAACTATCCGGGCAGCGAAGGCCGCATCGGCAGCGGCGTGGGGCTGGATACGCCGGCCTCGGTGATCGCCATCCTGCAGCACCTGGCGGCCGAAGGGCACGAGCTGGGCGACCCCGCGCAGCTGCCCGCCGATGGCGAGGCGCTGATGCACACCCTGCAGCAGGGCATTGCCAACGACCCTGCCCAGTGGCCGCTGCGACCGGCCTGGCAAAGCTATGCGCTGGACGAGTACCTGGCACGCCTGGCCGCGCTGCCGGACGGCATGGCCGACGCCGTCACGGCGCGCTGGGGCGCGCCCGAGGCCGACCCGCTGCTGCGCCAGGGCCGCTTCATGATCGCGGGCCTGCGCCTGGGCCATGTCTTTGTCGGCATACAGCCGGCGCGTGCATTGGTCGGTAAAGGCATGGGCGCGCAGGACTATGCGAGCTACCACGATGCCGAGCTGGTGCCGCCCCACGGCTACCTGGCCTTCTACTTCTGGCTGCGCGACCGCTTTGCCGTGGATGCCATGGTCCACGTGGGCAAGCATGGCAACCTCGAATGGCTGCCGGGCAAGAGCCTGGCGCTGTCGGGCGCGTGCTGGCCCGATGCCATCCTGGGCCCGCTGCCGCACCTGTACCCCTTCATCGTCAACGATCCCGGCGAAGGCGCCCAGGCCAAGCGCCGCAGCCAGGCCGTGATCATCGACCACCTGATGCCGCCGCTGACGCGCGCCGAAAACCACGGCCCGCTGCAGGACCTGGAGCGCCTGGTGGACGAGTACTACGACGCCCTGCTGGTCGATGCGCGGCGCGGCGCGCTGCTGCGCCGCCAGATCCTGGACATCGTGCGCCGCCAGCACCTGGAACAGGAGCTGGACCTGGCGCCCGGTGCCGCGCAGGACGACGATGCCGTGCTCGAACGCATAGACGCCTACCTGTGCGAGCTCAAGGAAACCCAGATCCGCGACGGCCTGCATGTCTTCGGCGCCTCGCCGCAAGGGCGCCAGCGCCGCGACACGCTGCTGGCGCTGGCGCGCTTCCCGTCGGACGAAGGCCAGGGCCTGATACAGGCGCTGGCCGCCGACCTGCTGGACAGCCCCGGGTTCGACCCGCTGCGCATGGAGCCTGCACGCCCCTGGACCGGCGCGCGCCCCGCCGCACTGCAGGCCGTGAGCGACGAGCCCTGGCGCCATGAAGGCGACACGCGCGAGCGCCTGGAGCTGCTGGCCCAGCAGTTGCTGGAAGGTGAGGCCCCGGCCGGTGACTGGCCGCAGACACGCGCCGCGCTGCAACAGGTGCATGCCGTGCTGGCGCCCGCGCTGGATGCCTGTGGCGGCGAGGAACTGCGCCAGCTGCTGCGCGGGCTGCAGGGCCGCTTCGTGCCGCCCGGGCCCAGCGGATCGCCCTCGCGCGGGCGGCCCGACGTGCTGCCCACGGGGCGCAATTTCTACACGCTGGACACGCGCGCCATTCCCACCCAGGCCGCCTGGGAGCTGGGCCAGCAGGCCACGCTCAGGCTGCTGGAGCGCTATCTGCAGGAGCATGGCGAGTACCCGCGCACCCTGGGCCTGTCGGTCTGGGGCACGGCCACCATGCGCACGGGCGGCGACGACATCGCCCAGGCCTTTGCGCTGATCGGCGTGCGCCCCAAATGGGCGCCCGGCAGCCAGCGCGTGGTGGACTTCGAGGTGGTGCCGCGCGTGGGCATGGGCCGGCCGCGCGTGGATGTGACGCTGCGCATCTCGGGCTTTTTCCGCGATGCCTTCCCCGGCGCCGTGCAGATGTTCGACGCGGCCGTGCAGGCCGTGGCCGCGCTGGACGAGGACGCCGAGGACAACCCCATACGCGCGCGCATCCTGGCCGAGGCCGAGCAGCTGCAGGCGCAGGGCATGGACGCCGTGCAGGCCCGCCTGCAGGCCGGCTGGCGCGTGTTCGGCGCGCCGCCCGGCCACTATGGATCGGGCCTGGGCGGACTGTTCCAGAGCGGCGACTGGCAGGGCGATGCCGACCTGGCCCAGGCCTACCTGGGCTGGAGCCAGCATGCCTACGGCCAGGACGCCGAGGGCGTGCCCGCAGGCGATGCGCTGCGCCGCCGCCTGGGCGAGCTCGACGTGGTGGCCCACAACCAGGACAGCCGCGAGCACGACATCCTCGACTCGGGCGACTACTTCCAGTTCCAGGGCGGCATGGCCTCGGCCGTGCGCCACCTCTCGGGCCGCCAGCCCGCGCTCTACCACGGCGACCATGCCAACCCGGCCCAGCCGCGCGTGCGCTCGCTCAAGGAGGAGATTGCGCGCGTGGTGCGCTCGCGCGTCACCAATCCCAAGTGGATGGACGGCGCCAAGCGCCACGGCTACAAGGGCGCCTTCGAGATGGCGGCCACGGTGGACTATCTCTTCGGCTTCGACGCCACCACGCAGCAGGTGGGCGACCACCAGTACGCCCTGGTGGCCGACGCCTATGTGCTGGACGCGGCCACGCGCGACTTTCTCGTGCAGCACAATCCGCAGGCCCTGCGCGACATGCTGGAGCGCCTGCTCGAAGCCATGCAGCGCGGCCTGTGGGAGCAGCCCGGCGACTATCGCCAGCAGCTGGAAGACCTGCTGCTGGAACATGAAAACCATCTCGAAGGATTGCGCGGATGACCGCATCTCCTGATCTGGGCAGCGGCGCCCAGCCCGCGCTGCCGCCGCTGTTTCCCTTTGCCGCCATTGCCGGCCAGCCCCTGCTGTGCCAGGCGCTGCTGCTGGCCGCCATCGACCCGCAACTGGGCGGCGTGCTGATCGAGGGGCCGCGCGGCACGGCCAAGTCCACGGCCGCGCGTGCCCTGGCCGAGCTGATCGAGGCCGCGCCCTTCGTCACGCTGCCGCTGGGCGCCTCGCTGGAGCATCTGGCCGGCTCGCTGGACCTGGGCCAGGCCATGGCCGGCCATGCGCTCAAATTCGCGCCCGGCCTGCTGGCACGCGCCCATGGCGGCGTGCTCTATGTGGACGAGATCAACCTGCTGCCCGATGCCCTGGTCGATGTGCTGCTGGATGCCGCCGCCAGCGGCGTCAACGTGGTCGAGCGCGACGGCATCTCCCACCGCCATGCGGCGCGCTTCGTGCTGGTGGGCACCATGAACCCCGAGGAAGGCCAGCTGCGCCCGCAGCTGCTGGACCGCCTGGGCCTGTGCGTGCGCCTGGCCAATGACGCGG
>NZ_JTKZ01000382.1:0-1396 GCF_000799035.1 Delftia sp. ZNC0008 | reverse complement strand
AGCGCAGCCAATGCGGGCAGGCCCAGCCGCCCGACCAGGGCGTTGAGCCGCTGCAGCGCGCCGGCCGGGCGCCGCGCCAGCAGGAAGTCCATGGACTCGGGCAGTCGCCACCAGGCCAGGACCAGCACGCCCAGCGTCACGCAGCCGCCGAACAGGAAGACCGCGCGCCAGTCATGGCGCCCCAGCAGCCACACCGCGATGGAGCCGCCAATGCTGGCGCCCAGCGCGTAGCCCGTGGACTGCAGCGTGACGGCCAGGCTGCGCCAGCGCTGCGAGGCGTATTCGCTGGCGATCACGTTGCTGCAGGCCAGGATGCCGCCCACGCCCAGGCCCGTGAGCACGCGCAGCGCCGCCAGCTGCGTGGCGCTTTGGCTGAAGGCCGAGCCCAGCATGCCCACGCCCGAGAGGGCCAGGCAGGCCAGGATCAGCGGCCGGCGGCCCAGCCGGTCGGCCCAGGGCGCGATCAGCAGCGATCCGCCCGCCATGCCGAACAGGCCCGCACTGAGCAGAAAGCCCAGCTGGGCGCCGCTGAGCTGCCAGTGCGCCGACACGGCAGAGGCCGTGAACGCCATGACCAGGACGTCGAAGCCGTCGATCATGTTGAGCACCATGCACAGGGCTATGACCGACCACTGGAAGCGCGCCATGGGCCGCTGGTCGACGCTTGCACGCAGGTCGGCGCTCATGGCCGCAGCTCCCGCAACGGGCAGTTGGACGATGCGGCGGCGCAGGGCCGCTGCAGCCATGGGACAGGGGTAGAGGCAGTCATCGTGGGTCTCCTTGGGTTGAAGCTCTGTGGAAGCTTTCTTGTGTTCTCAGCACATCATTACGTATGCTGAATGTGATTCAGTTTACTGAATGAAAATCGGCGCCAGATACCGGGATTTCCCCGGTCAGGCGGGGCCGCGCAGTCTCGGACGCGGCGGCGGCCGGGCCGCTGTCAGTCGGATGAGGAAGCGTCGAGGGCGTCGCGTGCGTCGTGCAACTGCACGAACTTGCGCAGCAGGCGCTTGAACTCGGCCTGCTCCTCGGGCTCCAGCGCGGCCAGCATGCGGTTGTGCAGTTCGTGCACATTCGGCACGAAGCCGCCCAGCATGGCCTCGCCCTCGGCCGTGAGCGTCAGGCGCCGCTGGCGCCGGGGCAGGATCTCGCGCAGCACCCAGCCCTTGGCCTCCAGTCGCGCCGCGATGTCGGCCGTGGTGGAGTTGTCCAGCGCAACCAGCCGCGCCAGCGTCACCTGGTCGATGCCCGGCTTTTCCTGCAGCATGCGCAGGATGGCGTACTGCACGGGCGTCACGTCCGGCCCCAGCACGTCGCGGAACAGCTGCGCCGCGATCTGCTGCGCGCGCCGGATCAGGTGGCCCGGCTGGTCGTAGAGGTCGATGGAAAGACGCGG
>NZ_JTKZ01000350.1:0-659 GCF_000799035.1 Delftia sp. ZNC0008 | reverse complement strand
CGGGGTTGAGCCAGCGCAGGCGCCGCCGGAATGTGGCGCCTTGGTAGATCGTGAAGTTGAGCTTGGCCGGCTTGGTCATGCCCTGCAGTGTCCCGGCCAGGGCGCCAACAGGCGAACCCTAGCCGGGGGCGGCATCAGATCTGACCGTTGTAGTTCCAGTTGACGCGGCCATCAATCTGGGCCTGAGCTGTCACCATCGACAAGGCACTGGCCAGTTGCTGGGCCTTTGCAGTGAGGCCCACCTTCGCGGCCTCCATGCGCGCATCGTTGGCATGGGTGACGGCATCATTGTTGGTCCTGGCAACCTGGTACGTGATGTTCATCCCGGCTTCGTACTGCTTGATCTCGGACTCCCATCGACGCGCATACGATGCCGCCTGAGCCTCAGCGGCAGTTGCGCCGATGCGGTAGCCGTCGACAAGGATTGCGGACTGCCGAGCCGCGCTTTCGGCACGCGCCGTGGCGGCGGACAGGCGAGCTTTCCACCCGTCCCATTCGAGACCCTTGGCCGAGATCAGGGCCTGGTACCGGGCCACCTCGACGCGTGCCTGCTCGGCCTGGGCGCCCACCTTGGATGCATAGGCCTGCGTGAGCGCACGATAAGCGTCCACCTTCGCAGTCTCAGCTCCCACCTGGGTCTTGTAGATGTCAACCAGTGC
>NZ_JTKZ01000270.1:0-3585 GCF_000799035.1 Delftia sp. ZNC0008 | reverse complement strand
GGGCTGCGCTGCAGGCGGCTGGCTAAGCCGGCTCAGGGCTTGCGGGGGGCGCAGGTTCTGGATCTTGCGGTGTCATGGCGCTGGCCTTGCAGCTTTCAAATTTAAAATACGTCTGATTCGTATTTGTATCTAACATTCCTGATCAACGTCTGACCGATGAAGCTGCTCGTTGTTGAAGACCACCAAGATTTGCGAGCGCTGTTGCAGGCCCATCTGGAGCGCATGGGATTCGCGGTGGATGTGGCCGCCACCGGACGGCAGGCGCTGGACGCGCTTGCCGTCACCGACTATGAGGCCCTGATCCTGGACCTGGGGCTGCCTGATATGGATGGCATGCAGGTGCTGGCCCGCTGTGATGACCGCCGCCGCAGAACCCCCTGCATCATCCTCACGGCACGCGACGCGCTGGAAAGCCGTCTGGCCGGGCTCAATTGCGGCGCCGACGACTATGTGCTCAAGCCCTTTGACATCTCCGAGCTGCAAGCGCGCGTACGCGCCGTGCTGCGCCGTGCCCAGGGCGGCCGGGAGCCTCGGCTGAGCCTGGGCAATCTGGCCTTTGAAACCGATTCCCGCCATGCGACCGTGGATGGCAGGCACATCGATCTGCTCCGGCGCGAGGCCATGCTGCTGGAGGAGATGCTGCGCGTGTGGCCCCGCATCGTGGTCAAGGAACGCATGGAAGAGCACCTGTACGCCTCGCGCGAGAGCGTGACCCTGAATGCCGTGGAGGCGCTGATCTCGCGCCTGCGCCGCAAGCTGCGCGACGGCGGCGCCAATGTGCTGATAGATACCGTGCGTGGCGTGGGCTATCGCATGGTCTTGCCCGCTGCCGCGCATGAAGAGCACCAGTCTTGAGCTGCGCGTGCTGTTGGGGCTGGCGCTGGCCTTTGCGG
Source organism: Delftia sp. ZNC0008 (assembly GCF_000799035.1). Classification (NCBI taxonomy): domain Bacteria; kingdom Pseudomonadati; phylum Pseudomonadota; class Betaproteobacteria; order Burkholderiales; family Comamonadaceae; genus Delftia; species Delftia sp. ZNC0008. The sequence goes on along the minus strand of NZ_JTKZ01000270.1, from coordinate 2,692 downwards.
CTGGCGCCGGCGCACTGTCGCTGTCGCTGTACGACACGCGCGACCAGCTGCGCCGCGTGGCGATGGTGATCCAGGCGCGGGAGATCGCTGAAGGCTTCACCATGCAAAGCGATCCGGCCCGACTGCCCAAAAGCCATGCGGGCGGCGAGTTGTCGTACACGCTGTATTCGCCCGAGGGGCGGGTGCTCTGGTTCTCCGACAACCTCCAATCCCCGCGCCGCCTGCGCCTACCGCCCGACGGTGCGCGGGCGCCGCTGTTGAGGCTGCCCATCTACAGTGGCCAGGTTGTCAACGTGGCCGCACCACTGGCCGATGGAGCCACCCTGATGGTGGCCAAGCGCGATGTGCTGGAGCGCCAAGCCATTGGCGATCTGCTGCACGCCAAGCTGCTGCAAAGCCTGGTGATGCTGGTGCCTGTAGGCCTGCTGGCACTGCTGCTCATCTACTGGATGATGCGCTGGACGCTCAGGCCCGTGCAGCAGGCCGCACGTTTTGTGCAGGGCATGAAGCCAGGTCAGGTCCAGCCCATTCCGACCGCCCGGCTGCCGCGCGAACTGCTGCCGCTGGCCGAAGCCGTCAACCGCGCACTGGAGAATCTGGCGCAGTCGCTGGCCAACGAAAAGCGCCTGGTCGCCGACGCGGCGCATGAACTGCGCACGCCCCTGACCGTGCTGGACCTGCGCCTGCAGAAGGCGCGCACGGACCCCAGCCCCGATTGGCAGGCCGTGGACGGCGACGTGCGCTACCTGCGCCGCGTGGCCGAGCAGCTGTTGCTGCTGGCGCGCCAGGAGCAGGACCTGGGCGCAGGCGAGGCTGCTCCCGCAGCAGCGTCCACGCATCTCACGCGGCTGGTGAGGGAGGCCATCGCCGCAATGCTGCCGTTGTTCGAGGCCGGCTCGCGCAGCATGCAGGTGGACCTCATCGATGGCGTGCACTGCCAGGGCAACGCAAGCCTGCTTCACACCGCCATCTCCAATGTGCTCGAGAACGCCTTTCACCATGGCCAGGGAGATGTCTTGGTGGCCATGACGGCGGTTGAAGGTGACGTGATCCGCCTGACGGTGGCCGACCAGGGGCCTGGCGTTCCGTCCGACCGGCAGGAAGCCATGTTCACCCGCTTCAGCAAGGCGCGGCCTGGCAGCAGGGGCGCCGGCCTGGGACTGGCCATCACCCGCAAGATATTGCGCAATGCAGGCGGGGACATCCGCTTTCTGGGCAGTCCCCATTGCGAGCTGGAACTGTGCTTCAGGAGTGCATCGCATGGGGCTGTTGCGCCAGGGGCCATTGGCAAACAAAATTAGAATGATAGTCATTCTCGTTGTCGATTCATCACCTCCCCCCGGCCATGCCCACCCCTTCCGCTTCCTGGACCGCTGCGCGCTGGCACCAGCTTTTCTGTGCCTGCCAGCAGCAACTGGTGTCCTATCTGGCCGGCAAGACCGGCAGCCGTGATGAGGCGCAGGAACTGGCCCAGGAAACCTGGCTGCGCCTGGCCGATGCGCCGCCGCAGCTGCCCGATGGCAGCTCGCCCACGCTCGAAGCCGCGCGGGCCTACCTGTTTGCCACGGCCAAGCATCTGGCGATAGACAGGCTGCGCCAGCGCGGTGCGCAGCAGCGCTGCATGGACGACTGGGCGCAATTGCAGCCCGAGGCCGAAGGCGATGTGGCCGACCGAGCCATGTACCGGCAGGCACTGGCCGTGGTGGAGCGCACGATTGCAGACCTGCCCGAGCGCATGCAGGCCGCCTTGCTGGCCCACCGCCTGCATGGCGAGCGGCAGGCCGACATCGCCCGGCGCCTGCAGGTCTCCCTGAACACCGTGGAGCGTGACCTGATGCAGGCCGATGCCTGCCTGGAAGCCGCCTTGCTGCGCTGGCGCGGCGGGGTGGAGGCGGGCTTGCAGGCCTCTTCCAGAAAGCGGCGGCGGCGTGCCCTGGGCGCGCTGCTGGGCGTGGCCGGCATGGCCTGCGCGGCCTGGCCCGCCTGGCAGATGTGGAGCCGCCGCGTGCTGTGGCAAGGTGAACTGGCCAGCGCCACGGGCGTGCAGCGCAGCCTGGAGCTGCCCGATGGCAGCGTGCTGCGCGTGGACGCCGCCAGCCGCGTGGCGCTGACCTACCGTGCCGACCTGCGACAGGCACGGCTGCAGGAAGGCGCCGCCTTCTTTGCCGTGGCGCGCGATGCGGCACGGCCCTTTGTGGTGGAGGCCGGCCCCTTGCGCGTGACCGTGCTGGGCACGCGCTTTGGCGTGGAACTGGAGCCCGATGCGGTGCGCGTGCAGGTGGAGTCGGGCCAGGTGCGGGTGGAGCATGCGGCCACCGGACGCAGCCAGTTGCTGCAGGACAGCCAGTCGCTGCGCATTCCCCTGGACGGCGGCGAAGGAAATGCCGATGGCGCTGCCTGGCAGCCGCAGCTCCAGCAACGGCCCGCGGCCTGGCGCGAGGGCGAACTGGTCTTCGAGCAGGAACCGCTGGGCCGCGTCGTGCACCGGCTGGGCCGCTACACGCGGCGCCGCCTGGTGGTGGAGGAGGGCGCAGCGCAACTGGCCATCAGCGGCCACGTGCGCATTGCCCAGGCCGAGCGCTGGCTGCGCGGGCTGCCGCAGTTCGCGCCGGTTCAGGTCAGCGTGCTGGACGACGGCGGCCTGCGGATTGCGCGGCGCGGCGGGCGCGCGGAGCCGTGAGGTTTTTTTCAG
>NZ_JTKZ01000674.1:0-8600 GCF_000799035.1 Delftia sp. ZNC0008 | reverse complement strand
CCGCGTAGCCAGTGGCCGGTGAGCGCGGCACTGAACAAGTCGCCCGTTCCCTTGGGCACCGCATCCACGCGCGCGTGGGTGACCACATGCACGTCCTCGCGCGTGACCAGCGCCACGCGCATGCGCAGTGCATGCTCGCCGCCCAGCTCGGGCGCCGCGCTGGTCACGGCCACCCACTGCGTGCGGCCGGTCAGCAGGCTGCGTGCGGCCTGGACCACATCGTCCATGCCGTGCACAGGGCGCGCGGTCAGCCGTTCCAGCTCGAAATGGTTGGGTGTCAGCCCGTCGGCCAGGGGCAGCAGGTGGCGCTGGTAGGCCTCGACCATGGCGGGGTCCACATAGATGCCGCTGTCGTGGTCGCCGATCACCGGGTCCACCACCACGCGCAGGCCGGGGCGCTGCTGCAGCAGGCCCGCCACCCAGTCCGCCAGCAGCCCGGCCTGGTCCGGCCCGCCCAGGTAGCCGGCCAGCACGGCCTGCAGTTGCCCGAGCGCGCCGCGCGCGCCCAGGTCCTGCAGATAGCCCGCAAACCACTCGGCGGCAATTGCTCCGCCGTGGATGCTGGGATAGTGCGGCGTATTGCTGAACACCACCGTGGGTACGGCCGCCGCCGCCAGTCCCAGGGCCTGCAGCGTGGGCATGGCCACGTTGTTGCCAACGCGGCCGTAGACGACCTGGGACTGCACGGACACCACGTCGATGGCCAGGGGTTGCAGCATGTCATGGGGGGCGGGGGCGTTCATGGGCGGCCTTGCGGGTGGTCATTCTTGGGCGAAGCTGCATTTATAGCGCTGCCATGCGAGGGCCGGCAGCACAATCCAGGGAGCACGGCCAGACCACTTCCAGAATCGCGGCAGCGGGATTGGAGCACCATGCAAGAATGGTTTTTTCCGCGCGCATGCATCTCGCTTGAACATGAATTCCCCTTCAGAAATCCAGGCCCTGTATTCGAAATTCAGCGGTGCCGAGGCCTCGGAGCGATTGAGGGCCGAGATCCGCAGCCAGGTCGCAAGCTGGCGCTGGGCGTCCGACTCCATGAGCTTTGACGAACCCTATGCCCGTGAGCTGTTCGGCGGCCCTGCCGCACGCTGGCTCGGCGATGGGCGGGCAGACCCGCAAAAGCATGTGCACCACGGCTTTGATGCCCAGGGCCGTATCGTCATCGAATGCCGGTCCAACGCGCGCGAGCAGGTATGCCTGTACACGCCCGGCCAGCGCACAACCGTGTCGTGGCATGGAGGCGGCAGCATCGATTCCGTCAGCCAAAGCCGCTACGAGGAGGGGCGGCTGGTCGCCCATCACATGCACCTTGGCTACCGTGGCATGGACAGCCGTTATGAGTACGACGGCCGGCAACTGCAGTGCAGCGTGACCCGGAACTGGGAAACCCGTGAGAAGCCCTGGCTCACGCGGCATGTGTTCGTGCATGGCGCGGACGGCGTTCTGGATCGCATCCACCTTCAATACCTGGACACCCAGGGCCAGCCCGAGCCGGGTGCCGACAGGCTGCTCTACCTGCGCCTGCCCAGGGGCGAGACGCTGAAGACCGTCGAGGCGCGTGTGCAGCAGCTGCTGGAGCAGTCACTGGCCACGGCCTTGCAGCAGATCCCACGCGGCGAACCGCTCTACGGTCTTTTGCTTTGCTACACGCATGAGGACCTGACTGCAGCCTGGCCGCCTTTTCTGGTCTGGGGGCGCGAATCCTATCGGCGCGCGGTGCTGGAGCGTGGTGAAGAGATTCCGTATTACCTGTGGGCGCCGGACGAGATACGCGGCATGGGCGAGGCCGATGAGCACTGGTTCTCCGATGAGGCGCTAGGCGAAGCCTGCCTGCTGCATGGCCAGTTGATGGAGATGAAGCAAAGCAATGCCTCGGCCATGCGGGTGCTCAGGCACATGCTGCCCTTGCTGGAGAGCATGGTCAGGCAGGCGGGCCTGCCCGTGACCGATGATTTCGTGGTGGCCTTTGCCGACAACACGGGCGAGGTCGATCCCTTGAAGGCCATGAAGGCCCGTCTGCCGGATGCGCATTGGGCGTTGCTCAAGCAGCGCGGCCTGGTGTGAGGTCTCGCGGGCTCTGAAATGAAAAGGCCCGCCGAATGGCAGGCCTCCGTTCAGTGCCGGCGTGCAGTATTGCCGGCGTTTTGCCGGGCGCGCAGGCGCTCAGGCGCCCAGGTAGGCGCGGCGCACGGCGTCGTTGGTCAGCAGGTTGGCGCCGGTGTCCTCCAGCACCACCTTGCCGGTCTCCAGCACATAGCCGCGGTCGGCGATCTGCAGGGCGCGGTTGGCGTTCTGCTCGACCAGGAAGACCGTGACGCCAGCGGCGCGGATGGTCTGGATGATCTCGAAGATCTGCGCAATGATCAGCGGCGCCAGGCCCAGCGTGGGTTCGTCCAGCAGCAGCAGGCGGGGCTTGCTCATCAGCGCGCGGCCGATGGCCAGCATCTGCTGCTCGCCGCCCGACATGGTGCCGGCGCGCTGGTGGGCGCGCTCGCGCAGGCGCGGGAAGAGGCCGAACACATGTTCGATGCCGGCCTCGATCTGCGGCTTGTCCAGGAAGAATCCGCCCATCTTCAGGTTGTCGGTGACCGTGAGGTCCGAGAAGATGCGCCGCCCTTCTGGCGAGACCGCAATGCCCTTGCGCATGATGTGGTGCGAAGGAAGCTGGGTGATGTCCTCGCCCTCGAACGAGATGCGGCCCGAGCTGGCGCGCGGGTTGCCGCACACCGTCATCAGCAGCGAGGTCTTGCCGGCGCCGTTGGAGCCGATCAGCGAGACGATCTCGCCCTGGTTGACGTGCAGGCTGACGCTGTCGACCGCGCAGATGGCGCCGTAGTGGGTGGAGATGTTCTCCAGTTGCAGCATGGCAGGCATCAGGCTTCTCCCAGATAGGCCTTGATGACCCGTTCATCGTTGCGAATGGCATCCGGCAGGCCCATGGCGATGGGCTTGCCGTACTCCATGACCAGGATGCGCTCGGACACGCCCATGACCAGGCCCATGTCGTGCTCGATCAGCAGCACGGCAATGCCGTACTGGCGGCGCAGCTGGTCGATCAGGCCCTGCAGGTCCTTTTTCTCCTGCGGGTTCAGGCCGGCGGCGGGTTCGTCAAGCATGAGCACGCGCGGCTTGGTGATCATGCAGCGCGCGATCTCCAGGCGGCGCTGGTGGCCGTAGGCCAGGTTGCCGGCCTCGCGGTTGACGAACTCGCGCAGGCCCATCACGTCCAGCCAGTGCAGGGCGCTCTCGATCTTTTCCTCTTCGCTGCGGCGGTAGCCCGCCGTGTTGAACAGGCCCGACAGCAGGTTGACGCCGGAGCGGCGGTGCTGTGCCACCAGCAGGTTTTCCAGCACCGTCATGGACTTGAACAGGCGCACGTTCTGGAAGGTGCGCACCACGCCGTGGTTGGCCACGTGGTGGCTGCTGCGCCCCTCGATGGCGCTGCCGTCCAGCGCGATGGAGCCGCTGCTGGGTTGGTAGAAACCGCTGATGCAGTTGAACACCGTGGTCTTGCCGGCACCGTTGGGGCCGATGATGGCAAACACTTCCTGCGGACGCACGTTGAAGCCCACGTGGTCCACGGCCAGCAGGCCGCCGAAGCGCATGCACAGGTCTTTGACTTCTAGCAAATACTCGCTCATTGCCGGCCCTTGCTGCTATCTGTTGTCCCAAAAATCATGGTGTCGGCATGCTTCATGAGCGCACCTCCACATGGCGACGGCGCATGGGCAGCAGGCCCTGCGGGCGCCAGACCATCATCAGCACCATCACCAGGCCGAAGATCAGCATGCGGTACTCGGAGAACTCGCGCGCCAGCTCGGGCAGCACCGTCAGCAAGATGGCCGCGATGATCACGCCCAGCTGCGAGCCCATGCCGCCCAGCACCACGATGGACAGGATCAGCGCCGACTCGATGAAGGTGAAGGACTCGGGGTTGACGATGCCCTGGCGCGCCGCGAAGAAGGCGCCGCCGAAGCCGGCGAACATGGCGCCCAGCGTGAAGGCCGACAGCTTGATCTTCATGGGGTTCAGGCCCAGGGAGCGGCAGGCGATCTCGTCCTCGCGCAGTGCCTCCCAGGCGCGGCCTATGGGCATGCGCACCAGGCGGTTGGAGATCCACAGCGTGACCACGGCCAGCAGCAGCGCCATCAGGTACAGGAAGATCACCATGTGCAGCGAGCTGAACTCCAGCCCCAGGAACTGGTGGAACGTCGTGCCGCCCTCGGTGGAGGGGGTGCGCGTCATCTCCAGGCCCAGCACCGTCGGCTTGGGGATGCTGGAGATGCCGTCCGGCCCGCCCGTGATGCTGGTCAGGTTGACCAGCAGCAGGCGGATGATCTCGCCAAAGCCCAGGGTCACGATGGCCAGGTAGTCACCGCGCAGCCGCAGCACCGGAAAGCCCAGCACGAAGCCGAACATCGCGGCAGCGGCACCGGCCAGCGGCAGCGCTTCCCAGAAGGACCAGCCGGCCCAGTGGAAGAGCAGCGCATAGGTGTAGGCGCCCACGGCGTAGAAGCCCACGAAGCCCAGGTCCAGCAGGCCGGCAAAGCCCACGACGATGTTCAGGCCCAGGCCCAGCATCACGTAGATCATGGCCAGCGTGGCGATGTCCACCGCGTTGCGGCCCGCAAAGAAGGGCCAGGACACGGCGATCAGCAGGGCCGCCAGCATCAGGCCGTTGCGGTGGCTGGGGCGCGCCTGCGGCAGCGAGGGCAGCGAGACCTTGGGCATCTTCGCCGCGATCAGCGGGCGCAGCAGCTGCACCAGGAAGACCAGGGCGCAGGCCCAGGCCACCACCGTCCAGTCGGGGTTGATGATGGTGCGGGTGCCGGCGCGTTCCAGGTGCAGGCCGAAGATGGGCGTGACGACCACGGCCGTCATCACCGTGGCGATCAGGGCGTCGCGCAGGTTCAAAGTGGGTTTGGTTTTCATCAGACCTTCTCCACTTCAGGTTTGCCCAGCAGGCCCGTGGGGCGGAACAGCAGGATCAGCACCAGCAGGCCGAAGGCCACGATGTCCTTGTACTCGGACGAGATGTAGGCTGCCGCAAAGGTCTCGGCCACGCCCAGCAGCACGCCGCCCAGCATGGCGCCGGGGATGGAGCCGATGCCGCCCAGCACTGCGGCCGTGAAGGCCTTGATGCCGGCCAGAAAGCCGATGAACGGGTTGAGCTTGCCCACGGCCAGCGCGATCAGCACCCCGCCCACGGCCGCCAGCATGGCGCCCAGCACGAAGGTGAACGAGATCACGCGGTTGGTGTCGATGCCCAGCAGGCTGGCCATGTGCATGTCCTGGGCGCAGGCGCGCGAGGCGCGGCCCATGCGCGAGTGGCGGATGTACAGCGTCAGCAGCACCATGAGCACGATGGCCACCACGATGATCAGGATGCGCGAGTAGGGCACATAGATCTCGAAGCCGCCTTCGGCACCGAAGCGCAGCGCGCCCGGCAGCAGCGAGGGCACGGCCATGTCGCGCGCACCCTGGCCCAGGGCCACCCAGTTCTGCAGGAAGATGGACATGCCGATGGCCGAGATCAGCGCCACCAGGCGGGGACTGCGGCGCAGCGGCTTGTAGGCCACCTGCTCCACCACCAGGCCATAGACGCCGGTGACGAAGACCGAGACCACCAGCATCAGGCCGATGATGGCCCACACCGGCAGGCCGCTTTGCGTGCCTATGGCCGACAGCGTGACCAGGCCGATGTAGGCCCCGATCATGTAGATGTCGCCGTGGGCGAAGTTGATCATCCCGATGATGCCGTAGACCATCGTGTAGCCGATGGCGATCAGGGCATAGATGGCGCCCAGGGACAGTCCGTTGAACAGCTGCTGTATCAGCTGAGGTAAGAGTTCTGACATGGTGTAATGCCGCCCCAAAACAGGAAAAGGCCTAAAAGGCCAGGATGCAGACGACCGGGACACGCCGAATGCGTGCCCCGGTCAGTCAGACGGAGGGGGATTACTTGGCAGCGACCGACTTGCTGCCGTCCTTGTGCCATTCGAACACCTGGAAGTCGAAGGACTTCAGGTCGCCCTGCTTGTTCCAGCCCACCGAGCCCAGAACGGTCTCGAAGTTGGACTTGTGCAGGTGGTCAGCCACCTTGGCGGGGCTGTCGCCCACGGCCTTGATGCTGTCCAGCAGCACTTGCGTGGCGGCAAATGCGGTCAGCTGGAAGGCGCCCGAAGGATTGCGCTTCTTGTCCTTGAAGGCCTTGACCACGGCAGCGTTCTTGGGGTTGGCCGAGAAGTCTGCGGGCAGGGTCACCAGCATGCCTTCGACGGCGTTGCCGGCGATGGCGTTGACTTCGGGGTTGCCCACGCCTTCGGGGCCCATCATGCGGACCTTCAGGCCCTGCTCGGAAGCCTGGCGCAGCAGCAGGCCCATTTCGGGGTGGTAGCCACCGTAGTAGATGAAGTCCACGCCGGCGCTCTTGAGCTTGGTGATGACGGCGGAGTAGTCGCTGTCGCCGGCGTTGATGCCTTCGAACAGGGCCACTTCCACGCCGGCCTTCTTCAGGTCGTCGCGTACGGAGGATGCAATGCCCTGGCCATACGACTGCTTGTCGTGCAGCACGGCAACCTTCTTGGGCTTGGCCTTTTCCAGGATGAACTTGGCGGCGGCCGGGCCCTGCTGGTCATCGCGGCCGATGGTGCGGAAGATGAAGTGGTAGTTCTTGCCGTCGGTCAGGGCGGGGGACGTCGCCGAGGGGGTCACCACGACCACGCCTTCGTTGTTGTAGATCGGGGCTGCGGCAATCGATGCGCCCGAGCAGACGGGGCCGATCACGTAGCCGATCTTGGCGTTGACCACGCGGTTGGCGGCCACGGGACCTTGCTTGGGTTCGCAGGCGTCATCGACGGACACCAGCTCGATCTTCTTGCCGTTGACGCCGCCGGCCGCATTGGCCATTTCCACGGCGGTGTTCACGCCTTCCTTGACCATGTCGCCGTACTGCGTCAGCGGGCCGGTGGTGGGAACCACCATGGCGATCTTGATTTGCGCATGCGCTGTGGAGAACAGGGCGGCGCCAGCCAAACCCAGGGCGGCGACGACGGTGTGCATGCGGAACGGAATGCTCATGAGTACTTCCTTCAACTTTGGGTAAAGCGTTCTGAAAAACGCGGTGGCTCCTGTAGGGGCTAGCCGCGCAAAGAAGCACAGGTTAATCGCCTGGTTACCAATGGCAACAGGGTATCCCGGGGCTGGCGCGGCAACAGGCTTTTCGCTAAGGCTCCCATCGCGGCCTGCGCCGTCGGGCGGGGGCTGTTTTGGCCGAAGAAAACGGCTGATGCCGACGCTGCACCCTGACGGTGCTTCATGAAGTCAATATGACCAACTGCAAGAAGGGGAAACACGTACGCTGAATGTTGCATTGCAGCAACGTACGCGGTGGCGATGATTTGCGCGTTCCTGCGATGGATCAGAACGGCGCGGCGGATTCGAAACGCAGCGTCTCGCCAGACAGGGGATGCGCCAGCTCCAGCAGCTGCGCATGCAGCAGCAGGCGCGGCGACAGCGCCTGCACGGCGGCATCGGCATAGAGCGCATCGCCCAGGATGGGATGCCCCAGCGCGGCCATGTGCACGCGCAGCTGGTGGGTGCGCCCCGTCACGGGCTGCAGCTGCACCCGCGTGGTGATTGCATCCCGGACTTCGGTGGCTTGCGCGCCTGGCAGGGCGCGCCACAGGGTCTGGCTGGGCTTGCCCTGCACGGCATCGATGATGCGCAGCGGGCGCCGCTCCCAGTCGGCGGCAATCGGCAGGTCGATGCTCTGCCATGCGCCGGCTTGCCGCGCGGCGGGGCTGCCTGCCACCACGGCCACATAGCGCTTGTGCACGCGGCGCTGCGCAAAGGCCTCGCTCAGCAGGCGCTGGCTGGCCAGGCTGCGCGCCATGATCACCAGGCCCGAGGTGGCCTGGTCCAGCCGGTGCACGACCAGCGCATCGGGCCAGCGCTGCAGGGCGCGGGCGCTCAGGCAGTCCTGCTTGTCTGGGCCGCGCCCGGGCACGCACAGCAGGCCGCTGGGCTTGTCCAGCACCAGCAGTTCGGCATCTTCGTGCAGGCAGATGACGCCTGCGCCGTCACCTGCACTGGCGCCGCCATCGCGTTGCTCAGGGGTCAAGCCGTTCCCCGCTCATTCAGCAGCCTGTGCACCGTGGCGCACAGCTCTTCCACGTCGTTGGGCTTGTGGACCAGGGCCCTGGCGCCTGCAGCCAATGCGGCCTGCTCGATCTCGGTGGTGATGTAGCCCGAGGCCAGCGCGATGGGCAGCTGCGGCTGGATGGACAGGGCCTCATGCACCAGGTCGATGCCGCTGTAGCCGGGCATGTTGTAGTCGGTGACCAGCAGGTCGCAGTCCTGGGGCGCGGCGCGCAGCGCCTCGATGGCCTCGTGCGGATCGGTGAAGCCGCTGACCTGGTAGCCGCGCCGGCGCAGCAGGCGCTGCACCAGAAAGACCAGGGCCTGGTCATCGTCCACGTACATCACATGCTGCTGCGCGGCCTGCGGGTCGGGCAGCAGGGCGAACTGCGGGCCGGTCGGGGTTTCCGCGGCCGCCAGGGGCTCGGGTGCGCTGGGCAGCGCCTGGGCGGCGAGGGGCT
>NZ_JTKZ01000537.1:0-399 GCF_000799035.1 Delftia sp. ZNC0008 | reverse complement strand
GGGCGGTGGCGGTGCGCTTCATCTCGGCCTCGCACCAGCCGCTGGCCGAGCTGGTGCGGCGTGGCAACTTCCGGGAAGACCTGCTGTACCGCCTCAACGCGGCCGAGCTTCGCCTGCCTGCGCTGCGCCAGCGCAGCGACCTGCAGACCATTGCCGACCAGATGCTGGCCACCCTGGGCAGCCACCTGCACCTGGGCGACGCAGCCCGCGCCGTGCTGGCCGCGCACGCCTGGCCCGGCAACCTGCGCGAGCTGCACAACGCGCTGCGCTACGCCGCAGCCCTGTGCGGCCACGATGGCGACGGCACCATCGAGCCCGACCACCTGCCTGACCACCTGCACGATGCGCTGCACCGCGCACCAGCGCGCACCGCCTTGGCTGGCAATGCCGGCGAGCCCG
>NZ_JTKZ01000771.1:0-1761 GCF_000799035.1 Delftia sp. ZNC0008 | reverse complement strand
CCGCGTCACCTGCAGCGCAGGCCGTGCCGGCCACGCCAGCACCCTCCCGGTAAGCCATCGCGCACCCAAAGCAAAGGCCTGCATCCGCAGGCCTTTTTTTGGTCCATCGCTGTCATTCGTTCCTGGGAACAGGAGAACGCTGTAGGTCATGTGGATAGCGCCTTGCAGCGTTGGTAACTCATAAGTTACCATCCAATCCATGCGAATCCAGTTCCAGGAGTACATCCGCGAAGACGGCAGCAGCGCGTACCAGACATGGTTCAACGGGCTGGATGGCCAGGCGGCCGCCAAGGTGGCCGTCGCCATGGCCCGCATGGAGTTGGGCAACACCTCCAATATCGAATGGTTCCGGGGTATTGGCGAATACAAGATCGACTGGGGCCCGGGCTACCGCATCTATCTCGCCAAAGACGGGGAAAGATTGATCATCCTGTTCGGGGGCAGCACGAAAAAGGGCCAGCAGAAGGCCATCGACGAAGCCGTGGCCCTGCACAGCGAATACAAGGCTCGCAAGAGGCAACGCCCCTCGGACAATGCCAAAAAAGGAACGAAGCCATGACGCTCACCCGCGATTTCAAACAAACGGTCATTCAGCGCATTGAGCGCGACCCTGCTTTCGCACAGGCGCTGCTTGATGAGGCGGCCACTCTTTTTCTGAGCGGTGAGCCAGAAACGGCACGCCTCGTCCTGCGCGATCTCGTCAACGCAACGGTGGGTTTCGAGACGCTGGCCGACCTCACGCACAAGCCGAGCAAGAGCCTGCACCGCATGCTTTCGCCGAAAGGCAACCCCAGCATGGACAATCTTGCCGCGATCTTTGCCGCCATCAAGAACTGGCTTCAGGTCCGGTTCGACGTGCGGGTCGTTGCCGCGACCTGAACGCCAGGCCATGACAGTGCACTTTGCTCAGTGCACATGCTCCATATCCGGCACGGCAGCCATCAGCGCGCGCGTGTACGGATGCTGCGGCGCATCGAGCACGGCGCCAGCCTCGCCGGTCTCGACCAGGCGGCCGCGCTGCATGACGCCGATGTCGTCGCACATGTGGCGGATCACGGCCAGGTTGTGGCTGATCAGCAGATAGGTCAGGCCGAATTCCTCCTGCAGGTCGCGCATGAGGTTGAGCACCTGGGCCTGGACCGAGACGTCCAGCGCCGAGGTGGGTTCGTCGCAGATGATGAACTCGGGCCGGCTGGCCAGGGCGCGCGCAATGGCGATGCGCTGGCGCTGCCCGCCCGAGAACTGGTGCGGGTACTTGCGCGCATCGTCGGGCTTCATGCGCACGCGGCGCAGCGCCTCCTGCACGCGCTCGGCCGTCTCGTCCTTGCCGGCCGTCAGGGCCAGCACCTGCAGGGGTTCGGCAATCAGCTCCTGCACGGTCCAGCGCGGGTTCAGGCTGGCATACGGGTCCTGGAAGATCATCTGGAAGCGCCGGCGCATGGCCACGGTCTGGGCGGCCGGGCTCCACTTGTCCACGCCGTCGAACAGCACGGTGCCGCTGGTGGGCGGCGTCAGCCCGGCCACCATGCGCGCCACCGTGGATTTGCCCGAACCGGACTCGCCGACCAGGCCGAAGGTGGAGCCCCTGCGGATCGAAAAGCCGACGCCGTCCACGGCCTTGAGGATCTTTTTGTCCTCGCGCGCCAGCAGCCGGGCCAGCCAGCCGCTGGACAGGTCGAACTCCTTGCACAGATCCCTGACCTCCAGCAGGGCAGCCGCGGGCTCCTGCGCACCGGCCCCGGGCTGCCAGGGTACGGCGGG
>NZ_JTKZ01000089.1:0-2665 GCF_000799035.1 Delftia sp. ZNC0008 | reverse complement strand
CGCATCGCCGCCCTGCTGCCCGGCGTGGCCGTGGACACCACGGCCGCGCGCGGCCTGCCTCCGCAGCAGGTGGAGGCCGCCGCCTTTGCCTGGCTGGCGCGCCAGGCCCTGCTGGGCCTGCCAGGCAACCTGCCCGCCGTGACGGGTGCACGCGGCCCGCGCATCCTGGGCGCCATCCACCCCGCATAAAAAAACCATGCAAGGCATCCGCCAAGCATGGGCCCACCAAGCATCTTGCCTGATGCCCAAAGCCTATGAAACTGGCGCGGCCCAAAAGCAGGGACGCCGAGCAAGAGCCGCCTCGCGGCGAGGGCGTCGTCCCCCTCCCGCGAAGCGAGAGAGGGCGCCGTGCATACGGGGGAAGGCGCGTAAGCGCCTCAGGGGGTGCTATCCGCCGATATAGACGAACTTGAAGAGGAAGACGCCGCCGATCAGCCACACCATCCAGTGCACTTCCTTGGAACGGCCCGTGAACAGCTTGAGCACGGCATAGGTGATGAAGCCGAAGGCCAGGCCATTGGCCACCGAGTAGGTGAAGGGCATGAGCAGGGCCGTGACGGCGGCGGGGATGGCCTCGGTGGTCTCGCCCCATTCGATCTCGGTCAGCTCCTTGAGCATCAGGCAGGCCACGAAGAACAGCGCGGGCGCCGTGGCGTAGCCGGGCACCACGCCGGCCAGGGGCGACAGGAACAGGCAGCACAGGAAGAGCGCGGCCACGGTCAGCGCCGTCAGGCCCGTGCGGCCACCCGCTTGCACACCGGCCGCGCTTTCCACGTAGGCCGTGGTGCTGGAGGTGCCCAGCAGCGAGCCCGCGAAGATGGCGCCGCTGTCGGCCAGCAGCGAGCGGTTGAAGCGGCCCATGCGGCTGGGCACCAGCAGGCCCGCGCGCTTGGCCACGCCCATCAGCGTGCCCGTGGCATCGAACAGCTCGACCAGGAAGAACACCAGCACCACGTTGAGGATGCCGCCGGTCAGCGCGGACTTGATGTCCAGCTGCAGGAAGGTGGGCGCGATGGAGGGCGGCGCCGAGAACACGCCGTGGAACTCGTTGCCCGCGAAGAAGAATGAGGCCACGGTGACCACGACGATGCCGATCAGGATGGCGCCCGGCACCTTCAGGCGGTCCAGCACCACGATGATCAGAAAGCCCAGCGAGGCCAGGATGACTTCGGGCTTGTGCAGGTCGCCCAGGGTCACGAAGGTGGCCGGCGATGCGGCGACGATGCCCGCGCTCTTGAGAGCGATCAGCGCCAGGAACAGTCCGATGCCCACGGTGATCGCTATGCGTATGGACTGCGGTATGCCCTTGATGATCAGCTCCCGCAGGCCGAACAGCGTCACCAGCAGGAACAGGCAGCCCGAGACGAAGACCGCGCCCAGCGCGGCCTGCCAGGTGAAGCCCATGTGCAGCACCACCACGTAGGCGAAGTAGGCGTTCAGGCCCATGCCCGGCGCCAGCGCGATGGGATAGTTGGCGTACAGCGCCATGATGGTCGTGCCCAGCGCCGCGATCAGGCAGGTGGCCACGAAGACGGCCCCCTTGGGCATCCCCGCATCCCCCAGGATCGAGGGATTGACGAAGATGATGTAGGCCATCGTCAGAAAGGTCGTCAGGCCCGCGACCAGCTCGGTTCTTACATTGGTGCCGTGCTCACTGAGCTTGAACACCCGTTCCATCCAGTTCATCGCATTGTCTCCGTGTTGTTTTCGCATGCGGGGCGCAACGGTTGTGAAAGCGCCCAGGGTTGAGCACCGGCTGTCCAGGCCGGCACAAGGCATGGCACCCTGCCGGGCAGCCATGGACCTGGTTGCGCGCATCGCTGCGCGCGGATTCAAGGAATGAGGGGGCGGCGGCGCCGGTCCGCTCAGCTCCCGGCGGCCTGCACGGCCTCGATGGCGCGCAGGATGGATTCCGGCGTGGCCGGCGATTGCAGCGGCGGGTTGCTGCGGTGCCCGCCCGCGGCCGAGACGGCATCGCGGATCGCGAAGAACACCGAGAACGGCAGCAGCAGCGGCGGCTCGCCCACGGCCTTGCTGCGGTGGATGGAGTCCTCGAAGTTGTCGCCCTCGAACAGACGCACGTTGAACACGGGCGGGCAGTCGTTGGCCGTCGGGATCTTGTAGGTGCTCGGGGCGTGCGTGGTGAGCTTGCCGCTTTGCGGGTGCCAGACCAGCTCTTCCGTGGTCAGCCAGCCCATGCCCTGGATGAAGGCGCCCTCGACCTGGCCCACGTCCACGGCCGGGTTCAGCGAGCGGCCCACGTCGTGCAGCACGTCGGCGCGCAGCAGCTTGAACTCGCCGGTCAGCGTGTCCACCACCACCTCGCTCACGGCGGCACCGTAGGCGTAGTAGAAGAAGGGCCGGCCCTGCATGGTGTCCTTGTTCCACGACAGGCCGGGCGTGGCATAGAAGCCGTCGGACCACAGCTGCACGCGCTCGATGTAGGCCTCGCCCACCACGGCCTTGAAATCCAGCACCTTGCCGTTGACGTGGACCTGGTCGTTGGCGAAGCGCACGTCCTGCGCGCGGCCGCCATGGCGCTCTGCGGCGCAGGCGGCCAGGCGCTCGCGGATCTGGCGCGCCGCGTCCTGCGCGGCCTTGCCGTTGAGGTCGGCCCCCGTCGAGGCCGCCGTGGCCGAGGTATTGGCCACCTTGGTGGTGTCGG
>NZ_JTKZ01000228.1:0-2532 GCF_000799035.1 Delftia sp. ZNC0008 | reverse complement strand
CCGCGTCGCCCACGCCGGAGCGGTGGCCGTCGGTGTCGATCTCTATCCATACCTCGAAGGCCTCGCCCTGTTCGCGGCCGAACGCGGCAATGGCCTGGGCCGCCGCCACGCTGTCCACGATGAGCTTGAGATCGCAGCCGCGCCGGCGCAGTTGCAGGGCCTGCGGCAGGCGGTGCGGCGCCATGCTGACTGCATAGAGGATGTCGGTGGTGCCAGCGGCAAAGAACTGCTCGGCCTCCTTCAGGGTGGAGACCGTGATGCCCGAGGCCCCGGCCGCGCGCTGCGCGGCGGCCACGGGCACGCTCTTGCTGGTCTTCACATGGGGGCGCAGGCGCACGCCCTGCGCGTCCATGCGCTGCTGCATGCGGTGGATGTTGCGCTGCATGCGTGAGAGGTCGATCACGGCAGCGGGCGTGTCCAGGGTCAGAAGTGTGTCTTGCATGGTGTTTCTCTCTCCATCGTCAATCCAGGTATTGGCCTTTGGCCTTGAGGGCAGGCACGTCGTTGCGCAGTCCCTGTTCGATCAAGGCGGAGACCGTGGCCGGCACGGCCTGCTCGGGCGACGGCAGCTCCACCCCCAGCGCGGCCATCTGTGCGCGCAGGCCCGCATCGCCCATGGCGTGCTGCAGCGACCGCGTCAGCCGCGCGAGCACCGCCGGCGGCGTGCCGCGTGGTGCGAAGATCGCGTTCCATGAGCGCGCCTGCAGGGGGTGGCCGGCCTCGGCGCTGGCCGCCGTGCCCGGCAGCTGAGCCAGGCGCTGTGTTCCCAGCACCGCAATCGCCTTGATGCGGCCGCCCGCGATCTGCGGTAGCGCCGTCGTCGTCTGGTCGCACATGAAATCGGTCTGTCCGCCCATGAGATCGTTCATGGCAGGCGCGATCCCGCGATAGGGAACATGGGTGGGGCTTTGGCCCAGCGCCGACAGCAGCAGCACGCACCCATAGTGCGATATCGAGCCCACGCCGGCGCTGCCATAGGAGGCTGCGGCCTGGTTGCGCTTGAGCCAGTCGGCGAACTGGCGCAGGTCGGAGGCCGGCAGATTGGCACGCGCCAGCAGCAGCATGGGCGCCGCGCCCGCAGGTCCCACAGGGGCGAAGTCGGCCACGGGGTCATAGGGCAGCTTGCGGTACAAGGCCACATTGACCACATGCGTGCCTATGCCGCCAAAGGACAGGGTGTAGCCGTCGGCGGCAGCCTTGCGCGCCTGGTTCAGGCCGATGGTTCCATTGGCGCCACCCAGGTTCTCGATCACCAGGGGTTGGCCCAGATGCTCCCCCATCTTCTGAGCCACGGCACGGGCCAGCGCATCGCTGGGGCCTCCCGGGGGAAACGGCACGACCAGCGTGACCGGCCTGGCCGGAAAGGCAGCGCCGGCCTGCGCCAGGGCTCCCTGGCTCCACGCCATGGCACAGACGATGGACAGGACCGGGAATGCGGACACAAGGGACAACGGCAGGGCTGGACGCAGCTGCATGGCAGGCTCCTCACAAGGGTGGACAGGATAGGAGGGCGGGCACAGCACCGGCTGCACCCTCGGGGTTCAACCCTGCTGCAGGGAAAAGTCCCTGAGCCAGGGCAGTGCCGGCGCCAGCGTGGGTGCTTCGGCCTCGGCCTGCGGCGCGCCCGTGGGCCGCGACAGGCCCACGCGGTTGTGCCAGAAGGTACGCAGGCCCACGGCCGAGGTGCCGAACAGGTCATAGCCCGATCCGGCCACGAAGGCGGCCTGGCCCGCAGGCAGCCCCAGCCGGTCCAGCGCCAGCTGGTAGGGCCGGGGGTCGGGCTTGTAGAAGCCTGCTGCTTCCGAGGTCACCACCACATCCCAATCCACGCCCAGCAGCGCGGCGGCACGTTGACCCAGGCGCTCGGAGCAATTGGTCACCACGGCCAGGCGGCAGTGCGGGCGCAGGGCGGCCAGCAGCTCGCGTGCGCCATCCCAGGGCTGCAGCTGCTCCCATTGCGCCTCCAGCCTGTCGGCCACCGCCTCGGGCAGGCCCCGGTTGCGGGCCGCCGTGCGCACCAGGTCCTCATAGGGCTGGTAGGCGCCGCAGCCATAGGTCAGGCGCAGGTATTCGGCGCGCCAGTCGCGCCCGGCAGCCTCGCTGCCGGCGGCCGCATTCCAGACGGTCCAGGAGTCCAGCAAGGCGGTCAGCAGGTCGAAGAGCACGGCCCGGGGCCATGCGGCAGAGGTGGGGTATGGGGTGTTCATGCCTTGGCACTGTACGGACCAAGACCATGGTCGTGGTTAAATCCGCCGTCATCAATCGTTAAGGCAAATTGAATGATTGCCATCGAAGACCTGCAGCTTGCCGCCGCCTTGCTGCGCGAAAGCTCGCTGAGCGCGGCGGCCCGTGCGCTTGACGTGACACCGCCTGCACTGTCCATGCGCCTGCGCCGGCTGGAGGCCGAACTGGGCCTGTCCCTGGCCAACCGCAGCGCGCGGCGCCTGGCGCTGACGCCCGAGGGCGAGCGCTTTGCCCGCGAGGCCGTGCGGCTGCTGGGCCAGATCGAGGAGCTGCGCGACTCGCTGCACG
>NZ_JTKZ01000059.1:0-1807 GCF_000799035.1 Delftia sp. ZNC0008 | reverse complement strand
AGCGGGTCGATCAGGGCCAGGGGCGTTCCGAGGTGATCGCAGTGGTAGAGGTGGATATGGGTGATGACGGCGGCGGGCGGTCCGTGCATACGAATGCAATACATTCTATTTAACGATATCAATCGTTGGATAGCATGTATAAGACTCACCTTCCTCTGGAAGAACTGCTGTTAATTTCATATGGGTTGGGTTTCCTGTTTTGGCTATGGCTACAGCCTCTGGATCAACCGTTCCCACCAAAATGGATTCATCGTCTAGAACCTTTGCCATGACGATAGTGGAGAATTGAATCTTTTCTCTTTTTCATCCACTGAATAAGATTTGGATTCTTTTGTCAGAAATGCTCCCTTTGCGGAAAATCTGACCAATTCGTCAATGTTGCCTTTTTGCGTCTTGTTCTTTTCCAGATCAGCAGAGCCTATTATTGCAACGAATCCGAAGCCATTGCCTTTGAATTCATTGTTCCGATAAAATCCAGTTTCCGCAGTCCATGCGTACTCGGGACGGACTTTTTTATACCACTCCCAGACATCTCTTTTTTTTAATATGGGAAAACTCGCGGCAACGCCTTTTTTGATAAAGAAGGCGCCACAATCATTTTCGCTTGCAAATAACTTGCTGGAAAAGAAAATTGTAATGGTAAGGAAGAATATAAATTCTTTCATTTTCGTGATCCTCCGTGATTTTGTAAAATTTATACTGTAGCGTCTGCTAGGTTTGGCAGATGCTGATGAGCTTATTTTTGTGGGTTGGTAAGAATGTAGTGTCAGAATTGCTATTGGCTCGGAAATATTTTCTTTGAATGTACTGGAGTGTTGCTCCCATTTTTATACACATAAAATAAAACAAGTGATGGCTTTTCATTTGGATCACACTGACGCGAGCATATGACTTTCAGCATTTTGAAATAATTTTTGCCATATTTAATCCAGTTGAAGAAGCCTTTGGCCGAGGCGTTGTCTTTTGGATCTCCTAGTCTTAGGAAAATGGCTTCAATGGATTGGTTTTCAAAATCAACATCCCATTCGATAGAAATATTCTTATCAAAAGAATTGGCAAGACAACCTGTTATAAGGAAAAGGAAAATAATAATTATACTTTTTCTCATTATTAAGGGCATGTGCATCTCCTGTAGACTGGTGTACCTTGCGGCTGTTTCGTAACATCCCATGGCCATCCTGATCTCCCAGAACCGTTGGGGCCGGTTCCTATGGATGTTTCTCCCGGTATTTCGACAATTGCAACATGCCCTGAGGCATCCGCATAGCGGTGGGCTATAGCAACGACATCTCCTGCTTGAGGAGTTTCCACTATTGGAAAATTCGGAATACTAATATCTGGGTTTGCCCATGTTCCCGCAGCTATAGGCATGCCGAAGATATTCCGAGCCGGAGAGGCATCTGTGTGTTGTAGAACATCATCTACAAAGAAGTTGCATTTATTTTTGCCAGGCCCAGGTCTGGAGTATCCATCGATTTTGTACCTGGTGTCTCCTACTAATTTCTGAGCTTGGTCTAAAATATTATCGCAATCACATAGGCCAAGTGGATCTGTAAATTTTGATGGATTTCCACCTGCATATGAAAATCCATTAATACCCCCCATCAACCCAATCGGATCACGGCTGATATACCTCCCCAACGCCGGGTCGTAATACCGATGCCTGTTGTAGAACAGCCCCGATTCCTCATCCAGGTGCTGTCCCTGCATCCGAATAGGTTGGTGGAGATGGCTGGGGTTGTATTCCCTGATGCAGTTGCCCCAGGGATCGAGTTCGATATGCCAGTCGATCTTTCCCAGCGGGTCG
>NZ_JTKZ01000169.1:0-683 GCF_000799035.1 Delftia sp. ZNC0008 | reverse complement strand
CCGCGTGGAAAAGGTAGCTGTCCTGGAAGATCTGGCTGATCTGCCCGGCCAGCCGCTCGCCCGCGATCTGGCGCACGTCGATGCCGCCCACCAGAACGCTGCCCTGCTGCACATCGAAAAAGCGTGCGACCAGCCGCAGCACGGACGATTTGCCAGAGCCCGAGGCGCCCACCAGCGCCGTCATCGAGCCCGGCTCCACGCGCAGGCTCGGGCCGCGCAGCACCTCGGGCTGGCCCGGCGCGTAGCGGAACACCACATCGCGCAGCTCCACCGAGGCATCGCGCGGCGCCTGGGGCACGGCAGGCTCGGGCAGCGGCTGGACCGCGAGGATGTCGCGCACGGCATCGAGCTGCACGCGCGCGGCGCGCAGCGAGTCGGCGTAGCCGGCCACCTCCAGCAGCGGATCGACATGGCGGCAGGCCAGCAGCAGGGCCACGATCACGGGGATGGCGGCTTCCATTCCCATGCCCATGCCCTGTGCTGCAACGCCGCCCAGGCGCTCGTCCAGCCACAGCGCGCCGGCCACCAGCAGGGCCGCAAACACGGCCTGCACGGCCCAGCCGTTGAGCACGCCCGACAGCGCCGCCAGGCGAATGGACTGCGCGCCGGATGCGCGCTGCCGGCCCAGGGCCTGCTCCAGCCAGCGCGTGCCGCCGCCTTCGCCATTGAAGGCGCGCAGCACG
>NZ_JTKZ01000767.1:0-3072 GCF_000799035.1 Delftia sp. ZNC0008 | reverse complement strand
CTGGCCGCCGCCATGCCCGATGCTGCTGCAGCACCTGCAGCACCTGCAGCACCTGCAGCACCTGCAGCACCTGCAGCCGTGGAAGCAGCTGCGCGGGAGGCAGCCACCAGCCGGGCCAACGACCTGCCCGAGCCGACCGATGCCCAGAAGGAGGCGGGCAACTACAAGAAGGGCCACGTCCGCCTGAACGGCCTGGACATCAGCATCGAGAACCCGGCCGGCAGCCGCCGCCGGCCTGAATGGCCGCCCCTGAAGAACCACTACGGATACTTCAAGGGTTCTGTGGGCGCGGACAAGGACCATGTGGACGTGTTCATGACTGACCGCGCGAGCGACCCGGACCTGCCGGTGTTCGTCGTGGACCAGGTGAACCGCGATGGCTCGTTCGATGAGCACAAGGTGGTGCTGGGTGCGGCCGACGAGGCCGATGCGCGGGCCACCTACCTCGGCAACTATGAGAAGGGCTGGACGGGCCTCGGCGCGATCACGCAGATGACGCAGGACGAGTTCAAGGCCTGGCTGCGTAATCCGGCGAAGACGAAGAGGCCGGCCGGCACGCTGCCCGGCGCAGCGCCTGTGCCCACGAAGAAGCCGCGCGGCGTCCTGGCCAAGAAGGCCGCGGCCGAGGAGGTTGCCCGCGCCGACTACTTCACCCCGGGCAACATCGTGAAGGGCTACGGGGATAGCCATGTCCGCGTGGTTTCATACACGCCGGCCAATGCCGATGGCGTCTGGAGCGTGACGGTACGCCAGGTGGAGAAGCAGGGATCAGGCTGGCAGGATGTGCCGGGCGTGCGCGAGCGCAGCCATGCCACGCAGCCCAGCGCACGCGAATTGAAGGCCGGGCCGGTGGAGCGCACTGAGGAACTGCCATTCCGCCGTGGCGAGGCCGAAGGCCAGGGCCTGACCGATGACCAGATGGCCAACCTGCTGCGCATCATGCGGCCCGAGCCGGCGGCGTTTTCCGATGCCGCCCGTGCACAGGCCGTGGGCCAGGTGCGCGAGACGGTGGATGCCATCCGCAAGGGTTGGAGCAACGGGCCAGAAGTCGTCGTGGCCTTCGACATGAACGACCCAGCAGTGCCCGAGGCGGCGCGGCGCGCGGATTTGCGCCAGCGCAGCGGCGGCGCCAGCGGCGCGCCCGAGGGCTTCTACTGGCGCGGAAAGGCCTACCTGCTGGCCAGCAAGCTGAACACGCCGGCCGACGCGGCCCGCGTGCTGCACCACGAGGTTCTGGGCCACCACGGCCTGCGCGGCATGTTCGGGCCGGAGCTGAACAAGATCCTCAACCAGGTGGCCACCATGCGCCAGGCGGAGGTGGCGGCGAAGATCAAGGAATATGGGCTGCGCGGCGTCACTGACCTGAGCCGGCGCCATGCGGCCGAGGAAGTGCTGGCAGAGATGGCCGAGAAGACGCCGCAGCTGCATTTCGTGCGCCGTGCCGTGGCCGCCATCCGCAACTGGCTGCGGGCCAACGTGCCCGGGTTCAAGGGTCTGAAGCTGAGCGATGCCGACATCATCCAAGGCTACATCCTGCCGGCGCGCGAGTTTGTGGAGCGCGGGCAGCGCGCCGCGACCGACCGCATCGAGCCTGTGTTCAGCCGGTCGGACTCGCCGGCCATCACTCCGGATGCCATCATCGGCAGCACGCTGGGCAGCGCATCGAAGCATCCCGACTACGCTGCGGCCAAGGCAGGGGACGTTGCAGCCGCGACGCGCCTGGCCGTGGACCTCGTGACGCCTGAGATGGCGGCGAAGGTGGCAGCTGCGCTGGGTGGTGCGCGGCCGCGCGTGCTGCCGGTGGCTGCCGAAGAGTCCAGTGGTCGCAACAAGATCCCGCGCGCCGTGGCCGAAGTCCTGGCGGCACGCCTGGGCCTGGAAACGACGACGGGCATCGTGCAGGCGAATCGCGCGCGGCGCACCGGCCTGGATGGACTGGACCGCATCTTTGCACCTGTCGATTTCGCGGGCACCGTAGAGCCGGGCGACTACCTCCTGGTGGATGACACCCTCACGCAGGGAGGCACGTTCGCGGCCCTGGCCAGCCACATTCATGAAGGTGGAGGCAATGTGGTGGGCGTGGTTGCGTTGACCGGCAAGCAGTACAGTGCAAAAATCCAGCCCTCTCCCGAAACCCTGGCCTCCCTCCGTCAAAAACATGGTGACCTCGAAGACCAATTCCGCACAGCCACAGGCTACGGCTTCGACGCGCTCACCGAGTCTGAGGCCCGATACCTCTCGCGGTTCGAGCCGGCTCAGCGACTCCGAGATCGAATCGCTGAAGAAGGACGACGCGCAGGCGAGCGCGCAGATCAAGGCAATCCTCGCCAAGGCGATGCAGGCGACGAACTGAGCTTCAGCCGCTCACGGCTTTCGGAGATCAAGGACAGCGCTCTGGACCAGCTCCAGAAGACGATGTCCCACCCGGGCAAGGTCTCTGTCTGGGACAAGACCATCGGCACCATGCGCCACCTGGCCGAACGCGCGCCAGCTTTCAAGCCGGTCTACGAGACCGCCCAGCGCAATATCGATGACGTGTCTATGCTGGCCAACGATGCGGCCGACCGGGCGCCGCGCCTGCTGCCGCGTGTGGACACCATCGGCGACCTCGTGGGCAAGAACCGCAAGACGCCTGTTTCCGCCGTCGACAACAAGGCCGTGGCGAAGCCTCTCTTCGAGGGCACGCTGCTGTGGGGCAGGGACGTGGACGGCAAGGCCGTGCTGGTGGACGAGCTGACCAAGAAGTACGGCAACCTGCCCGCAGACGACAAGGCCCAGCTGCTGCTGCGTGCCGGCCGTCTGGACGACCGCATGCTGCGCGCCTGGCGCGGTCTGCCGCTGGCCCAGTACGAAGCGCTGGTGAATTCGCGCTTCGAAAGCAAGATGCTCAAGGCCGGCGCGGTCTGGACGGATGCCGAGCTGCAGACGATGTTCGGCGCCACGCCCAACCAGATTGCCCTGTACCGCGAAGCCCGCGCGGCCATTGACCGCTCCATCGACATGACTGCCCGCGCGGACATGATGCGCGCGCTGGGCGACGAGTACGCCGGCCTGCGCGACATGGTGCTGGAC
>NZ_JTKZ01000933.1:0-3480 GCF_000799035.1 Delftia sp. ZNC0008 | reverse complement strand
CGCCCTTGCGCTGCGCGCGGCCCAGGCGCTGCAGCGCGGACTGCGCCAGGTGGAAGCCGTCCATGGGCACGGCCGCCGCCAGTGGGCCCAGCGCCTGCAGCAGGGCGGTGCAGACCGTGCTCTTGCCTGCGCCGGGCGGGCCAGCCAGGCCCAGCAGGCGTCGGGGGCCGGAGCGTGCCAGCGCAAATGCACGCGCCAGGGCTTCGGGCGGCAGGATGGCCGTCATGCGCGTGCCTGCTGCGCGCTGGCCAGCCCGTCGGCCATGAAGCCGCGTGCGTGCAGGGCCAGGTCCATGCCGTCTTCCCACATCGGGCGCCAGATGGCCAGCGCGTTCGACAGCTGCTCGTTGACGATGGCCGACGAGAAGCTCTCGAAGGTGACGGTGCCCTGGTAGTCGATCTGCGCGAGGGCACCGAAGAACTGCGCGAAGTCGATGTGGCCCGCGCCCAGGTAGCCGCGGTGGTTCTCGCCGATGTGCACATAGCCCAGCCGCTGTCCGCAGGCCAGCACGGGGGCGGCAAGGTCGGCTTCCTCGATGTTCATGTGGTAGGTGTCCAGGTGCACGCAGACATGGGGTTGGCCGACTTCGTCGATGAACTCCAGCGCTTGCGTGGCCGTGTTCAGCAGATTGCTTTCGTAGCGGTTGACCACCTCCAGGCCCAGCGTGACGCCGCGCTCGCCCGCGAAGTCGGCAATGCGCCGCACGGCCTCGATCGCGTTGCGCCGGCCCCGTGGCGAACAGGGGTGGCCGTATTTCGCCATGGCGCCGTAGAGGATGCCGCCGAAATAGCGTCCGCCCAGGCGCGCCGTGATGTCCACGCCCTCTTGCAGCAGCGCCAGGCCGCGCGCGACCACGGCGGGGTCTTCGCTGGAGACATCGGCCTCGAAGGTCAGGCCCCGCGAGCAGCCCACGCCCAGGCCATGCTCCTGCAGCAGATCTCGCGTGAGCGCCAGGTCCATGAGCCGGGGGCCGTGCAGGGACAGCTCGACCAGGTCGTAACCGGCCTGGCGCGTCTGCTCGATCACATGGCGGGTGGAGGCCGGCGACAGGTCGCCGGCCCAGACAAGGGCGTGGATGCCGAGGGGGTTCATAGGGGCTCCGGTTGGACGCTGCGAGAGCGTGAAGGGGAGGGTTCGGCGGGTGCCCGGGCACGGCCCCGCCAGCGCGCCAGCAGGTGGCGCGCGGCCACGGCGGCGATCATGGTGGCGCCCCACAGGGCCTGCGTGAGCTGGGCATTGGCGCCCAGCAGGTTCACCCCGCTGGACAGCACCTGCAGGACGAGCAGGGCGACGAACAGCCCCGACACCCGGCCGAAGCCGCCCATGGGATCGGTGCCGCCCAGGATGGCCGCAAGCACCGTGACCAGCAGGTAGGACTGGGCGTAGCCCGCGCTGGCCGAGTTGAAGCGCGCCATCATCAGCACCGCCGCGATCCAGCACAGCAGCGTGGACAGGGTGTAGACGCCGATCAGCACGCGGCGCGTGTCGATGCCCGCATGGCGCGTGGCCTCGGCATTGGAGCCGACCATGCAGATGGCCAGCCCGTGGCGTGTGCTGCCCAGGTACAGGCCCACCAGCAGGCACACGGCCGCGAAGATCCAGAACGGCAGCGGCAGGACCAGCCACTGGGCGGAGCCCAGGGCCTGGAAGGCCTCGGGAAAGCCTGCAATGGGCTTGCCGCGCGTGAGCCAGACGCACAGGCCGTTGATCAGCGACATGGTGCCCAGCGTGACGAGGATGGGATGGGCGTTGACGCGCGCCACCAGCCAGCCGCTGGCCAGCCCCACCAGCAGGCTGGCGAGGGCGCCCACGGTCAGTGCTGCGGCGATGAGCAGGCCCTCATGGCCCGACAGGTCCAGGCCCAGCGCCGACAGGCCTCCCACCAGCACCCAGGCCATGGCCAGGCCCGCCATGTTGGCGCTGGCGACCACGGCCAGGTTGATGCCGCCACTGATCAGCGGCAGCATCTGTGCCAGTGCCAGCAGGCCCAGCTCGGGGATCTGCAGCAGCACCGATTGCAGCGTGCCCAGGGTGGCGAAGCTGCCGGGCAGCAGCAGCGTGAACACGGCGCACAGCAGTGCCAGCAGCGCGATCAGGCCCAGCGGTGCGCCAGTGCTGCGGTTCATGGCGCGGCCCCCGCCAAGGGCGCTGCAGGAGTGGCGTCAGCGCTGCGCTGCCGGGTTCTTCGCTGCGTGCGCCGCAGTCCCGTTGCGGCGGCGCAGGCCAGCACCACGGCGCCCAGCAGCACCTGGAAGAAATACGGCGACACGCCCATCAGGTTCAGCCCGTTGCGCAGCACGGCCAGAAGCAGCACGCCCATCAGCACGCCGCCCACGCTGCCCGTGCCGCCGAACAGGCTGGCGCCGCCCAGCACGGCGGCTGCGAGCACGAACAGCTCCGTGCCGACCAGGGCGTTGGGCACCGACTCGCCCACGCGGTGCGCCTGCACCAGGCCTGCGATGGCCGCCATCATGCCGAGCCAGCCATAGGCCACGCCCTGGATGGCGCCCAGGCCGATGCCCATGCGGTGGGCGGCCTCGGGGTTGCCGCCGAAGGCGTACAGGCGCCGTCCCAGCGCGCTGCGGCCCAGCAGCAGCGCGGTCAGCAGGGCGGCTGTGCCGGCCACGGCGATGGGCAGGGTCAGGCGCACGGGGTCTGCGCCGTCGGCGCTTGCGAAGCGGGCCAGCACCACGGAGTCGCTCCACCACGACGGCAGGTCGTAGATGGACCGGCCGCCCGTGCCATGCATCAGCAGCGCGAAGTACAGGTTCAGCGTGGAGATGGTGATGATGATGGAGGTGGCGCGCAGGCGGTGGATGAGCAGGGCGTTGAATGCGCCCAGCGCCAGTCCCGTGGCCAGGCCCAGCGCGATGCTGGCCGCCGGTGTCCAGCCCAGGCGTGTGGCCGCGAGGGCCGCAAGGTACTGCGCCACCGTGGCCGTGGCGGCAAACGAGATGTCGATGCCGCCCGCGACCAGCACCACCAGCAGGCCCACGGCCATGATGGCGGTGACCGATGCGCCCTCGGCCACGTCCATCCAGTTGCCCAGCGTCCAGAAGCCCGGCGCCAGGGCGCCGAACAGCAGGGCCATGGCGGCAATGGCCAGGCCCAGCCGGGCGACGGGGTGGTGCAGCAGCGCGTGTGCGTGTTCAGGCATGGACGGCTTCCTCGATCTGGCTTTCGGAATGCGCCCCTGGCAGGAACTCGCCGACGATGCGCCCGCCGCGCATGTGCAGCACGCGGTCGCAGTGGGCATGGACCTCGGCCACCTCGTCCGAGATGACGATCACCGCCATGCCCTGCGCGGCGAGCCCGTGCACGATCTCGAAGATGCCCTGGCGGTTGCCGATGTCCACGCCCACGGTGGGCGAGTCGAGGATCAGCAGGCGTGGCGCGGTCGCCAGCCAGCGGGCCAGCACCACGCGCTGGGCATTGCCGCCGGACAGCTGGTGCACGGGTGCGTCCAGCGCGGGCACGCGG
>NZ_JTKZ01000218.1:0-10162 GCF_000799035.1 Delftia sp. ZNC0008 | reverse complement strand
AGTGCTCGAAGCCCGGCTCCTTCCAGGGCTTGACGATCAGGCCCCGGGCCAGCAATGCCTCATTCACGGGACCGTTGGGACGGCCGATATCGATGAACAGGAAGTTGGCCGCCGAAGGCGCTATCCGAAGTGCGGGCAGTGCAGGCAGGGCGGCCAGCCGCTGCGCCAGCACATCGCGCAGGCGCACGGTCTCGGCCACGCCGCGCTGCATGAAGTCCTCGTCGCCCCAGGCCGCCAGCGCCGCCGCCTGGGCGGCCTGGTTGACGTTGAAGGGCGTGCGCACGCGGTCCAGCAGTTGCACCAGGGCCGCGTCGCTGGCCAGTCCGTAGCCCACGCGCAGGCCCGCCAGGCCCCAGGCCTTGGAGAAGGTGCGCAGCACGATCCAGGGCATGGCGCGGCCGCGCAGCAGGGCCAGCACGTCGGGGTAGCCTTCTGCGTGCAGGGCGTACTCGTAGTAGGCCTCGTCCACCACCAGCAGGGTCTGCGGCGGCGTGGCGTCCAGCAGGCGCGCGAAATCGCGGGCGCTGAACATGCAGCCCACGGGATTGGAGGGATTGGCCAGCATGGCGATCTTGGGGCCGCGCGCCAGCGCCTGGCACCAGGCATCGACATCGAAGCCCAGCGCGGGCGTCAGCTCCAGCAGCTCGACGCGGGCGCCCATCATGCGCGGGTAGATCTCGTGCAGGCCGAAGGCCGGGCGCTGGGTGAGCACGCGGTCGCCGGGCGAGAGAAACGCCTGGCAGAGCATCTGCAGGATGTCCTCGGAGCCGTTGCCCACGGCAATGGCCTCGGCCGGCACGCCGGTGCGCGCCGCGATGGCCGCGCGCAGCGCCGTGCATTGCGCATCGGGATAGGTGCCCACGTGCAGGGCCAGGTCGGCCAGGGCGCGGGCCACGGCGGGGCTGGCGCCAAAGGGGTTCTCGTTGCTCGCCAGCCGCGCGATCTCGGTGACGCCGTAGCGCGCCCGCACGGCCTCGGAGGACAGGCCTGCGTTGTAGGGCGGCAGCGGCGGCACTTCGGGGCGTGCCAGGGTGTGGATCGCGTGGAGGGCGGGAGCGTTCATAGGTCGAATACCTTGCCGGGGTTGAACAGATGCAGGGGGTCCAGCGCCTGCTTGATGGCGCGCATGACGGCCAGTTCGGCCGGGGTGCGGCTGGCGCCGAGATAGGGCTTCTTGTGCAGGCCGATGCCGTGCTCGGCCGAGACGCTGCCGCCGAACTCGCCGACCAGGTGGTACAGCGCGGCCTCGACGCCTTCGCAGTCGCCGTTGGCGGTGGCACCGTCCACCGAGACATGCAGGTTGCCGTCGCCCACGTGGCCGAAGAACAGCGTGTGGTGGCCGGGCCAGCGCGCGTCGAATGCGGCGCGGCAGGCATCGGCGAAGCGGCCGATGTTGGCCTGGGGCAGGCTGACGTCGAAGTTGACGGGCGGATGCATGTTCGTGTTGAGCTCGGCCGGCGCCTCGCGCAGCTTCCACAGCTGGCGCGCCTGTGCCACGGACTGGGCGATGACGGCATCGGCCACCTCGCCGGCCTCCATGGCCTCGCCCAGGGCCTCTTCCACGTCGGCGCGCAGCGTGGCCTCGTCCTTGCCGTCCACATCGATCAGGGCCAGCAGCGCATGCGCCTGGCCAAAGGGCGGCTGCAGCTTCTGCCAGCGGATGGAGGCCTGGATGAAGCTGTCCCACATCAGCTCGAAGGCCGCCACGCCGTTGCCAAAGCGCGATTGCATGCGCGCGAGCACGGACAGCGCCGCATCGAAGTCCGGCACGGCCACCAGGGCCGTGGCGCGGGCCTGTGGCGCGGGACGCAGGCGCAGCAGCACGCGCGTGACGATGCCCAGCGTGCCCTCCGAGCCGATGAAGAACTGCTTGAGGTCGTAGCCCGTGTTGTTCTTGAGCATGGGGCGCAGCATGGGCAGCACCGTGCCGTCGGCCAGCACCACCTCCAGGCCCAGCACCTGCTCGCGCATCATGCCGTGCTGCAGCACGCCGTTGCCGCCCGCATTGGTGGCCACGTTGCCGCCGATCTGGCAGCTGCCGCGCGCGCCCAGGTCCACGCCGAAGACCATGCCTGCGGCCACGGCCGCCTCCTGCACGGCCTGCAGCGTGGCGCCGGCCTGCACGGTCATCAGCGCGGTGCGCGCGTTCACGTCCTCGATGGCATTCATGCGCTCCATGGAGACGGCCACGGCACCCGCCACGGGCACGGCCGCACCGGCCAGGCCCGTGAGCCCGCCCTGGGGCACGACAGGCACGCGGTGGGCCGTGCACAGGCGCATGAGCGCGCTGACCTCGTCGGTGCTGCGCGGGCGCACCAGGGCCAGCGGGCGCTGGGGCGGCGTGCCGCTCCAGTCGGTGTGGTAGCGCTCGGGCACATCGTCGCCGCGCTGCGCCACTTCGGCGCCCAGGGTGGAAATCAATTCATCGAGAAACAGTGCATGGGGCATGGGACAGGCTTTCAGTGGCTCCCCTGCCCGCGGGTCCGCACGATGCGGCCCTGTCGCACGATGGTGCAGTCAGGCTTGCTGCCGAACCAGTAGGCCAGCTCGGCCGCATGGCGCACGGGCCAGAGCACGAAGTGGGCGGGACGGCCGGCCGCGATCAGGCCATGCTCGTCCTGCAGGCCCAGGGCGCTCGCGGCATGGCGGGTGATGCCCGCCAGGGCCTCGGGCACGGTGAGCCGGAACAGGGTGCAGGCCATGTTGGCCATGAGCAAAAGGCTCAGGCAGGGGGAGGTGCCCGGATTGTGATCGGTAGAGACGGCCATGGGAACGCCCGCGGCGCGCAGGCCCGCGATGGGCGGCATGTGGGTGTCACGCAGCGTGTAGTAGGCGCCGGGCAGCAGCACGGCCACGGAACCCGCGCCGCGCATGGCGGCAATGCCGGATTCGGACAGGTGCTCGATGTGGTCGCAGGACAGCGCGCCATAGCGGGCCGCGAGGGCCGCCCCCTCCATGTTCGACAGCTGCTCGGCATGCAGCTTGACGGGCAGGCCCAGGCGGCGTGCGGCCTGGAAGACCTGCTCGGTCTCGGCCAGCGAGAAGGCGATGCGCTCGCAGAACACATCGACCGCATCGACCAGGCCCTCGGCCGCCAGCGCGGGCAGCATGGTGCCGGCGACCAGGTCGATGTAGTCCTGGCTGCGCCCTGCGTACTCGGGCGGCAGCGCATGCGCGCCCAGGAAGGTGGTGCGCACGGTCACGCCCAGGGCCTGGCCCAGGCGCCGGGCCACGCGCAGCTGCTTGCGCTCGTGCTCCAGCGCCAGGCCGTAGCCCGACTTGATCTCGATGGCGCAGACGCCCTCGTCCAGCAGCTGCTGCAGGCGCGGCAGGGCCTGGGCGAACAGCTCGTCCTCGCTGGCCTCGCGCGTGGCACGCACGCTGGAGACGATGCCGCCGCCGGCGCGTGCCACTTCCTCGTAGCTGGCGCCGTCCAGGCGCATGGCGAATTCGTTGGCGCGCTCGCCGCCATAGACCAGGTGGGTGTGGCAATCGACCAGGCCCGGCGTGGCCAGCATGCCCTGGCCGTCATGGCGCGGCAGGGACGCATATGCGGGCGGCAGGGCCTGCTGCGGCCCCACCCAGGCCACGCGGCCCTGCTGCACCACGATGCAGGCATCCTCCCCGTCATCCACGGCCTGGCCGGCCTCGAACATGTCAGGCGCCAGGCGCAGGTTCTGCCAGCAGCCGTCGGCCGAGGAGGATGGAGCGAGTGCGGAAGCAGGTGCAGAAGCGGATGCAGAAGCGGGTGCGTGGGGCTCGGTCATGGGGTGAGTCCTTGGATGTCGTGGTTCGTCAGCAGGCTTGCAGCAGCACCTGCACCAGCCGCGCGTCGTCGGTCTGCGGCACCAGCTGCTGCGGGTCGGGCTGCTGCGCGCTCCACCACATGCCCTGGCCGGGGATGAGCGCAGCGCCATCCGCCTGCCAGTTGCCCTGCAGCACCATGCACAGGCCGGCGTCGGCGCGGCCGGCGTCGGCAGCGCTGTCCAGCACCTGGACCTGCGCCCGCCACCGGCCGCGCCGTGCCATCACGTTGAAGTCGGTGGAAGTGCCGCCCAGCAGCGAGCAGCCCAGCGCCACATCGCCGGAGAAGGCAAACGGCTGCCAGCGCGCGTCCAGCACATGGTCGATGCCTTCGCCGCGCAGGTGCACGCCGTCGCCATCGAGCAGCATGATCTGCCGGTCCACGCCCGCAAAGGCCGAGAACGGGCCGGGCTGGTCAATGGTGGCCACGCTGATGCGCCAGCCAAAGGCCTCCATGCCCGCCCCGGGCGGCCAGCAGGCGATCTCGCGCGTGCTGCCGCCCCCGTTCTTCCAGGGGCTGGCGGCGATCTGGTTCAGGTCGAAATGCTGCATGGCCGTGGTGTCCTGCAAGCGGCTCACTTGACCATGGGCAGGTTCAGCTGATGGCGCTTGGCCGCAGCCACGGCAATGTCGTAGCCCGCATCCGCATGGCGCATCACGCCGGTGGCCGGATCGTTCCAGAGCACGCGGCCCAGGCGGGCGGCGGCCTCGTCCGTACCGTCGGCCACGATGACCACGCCCGCATGCTGGGAGTAGCCCATGCCCACGCCGCCGCCGTGGTGCAGGCTGACCCAGGTGGCGCCGCCTGCGGTGTTGAGCAGGGCGTTGAGCAGCGGCCAGTCGCTGACGGCGTCCGTGCCGTCCTTCATGGATTCGGTCTCGCGGTTGGGGCTGGCCACCGAGCCGCAGTCCAGGTGGTCGCGGCCGATCACGATGGGGGCCTTGAGTTCGCCGTTCTTCACCATCTCGTTGAAGGCCAGGGCCGCCTTGTGGCGCTCGCCCAGGCCCAGCCAGCAGATGCGCGCGGGCAGGCCCTGGAAGCTGATGCGCTCGCGCGCCATGTCCAGCCAGCGGTGGGTGTGCTTGTTGTCGGGGAACAGTTCCTTGATCTTGGCGTCGGTCTTGTAGATGTCCTCGGGGTCGCCTGACAGGGCCACCCAGCGGAACGGGCCCTTACCTTCGCAGAACAGCGGCCGGATGTAGGCGGGCACGAAGCCGGGGAAGTCGAAGGCGTTCTTCACGCCCTGGTCCAGGGCCACCTGGCGGATGTTGTTGCCGTAGTCCACCGTGGGAATGCCCATGGCCTGGAAGTCCAGCATGGCCTGCACGTGCTGGGCGCAGCCCTGGGCGGCGGCGGCCTTGAGCTGGGCATGGCGCGACGGGTCTGCCGCGGCGGCACGCCACTCGTCCACGGTCCAGCCCACGGGCAGGTAGCCGTTGATCAGGTCATGGGCGGAGGTTTGGTCGGTCACGATGTCGGGGCGGGCGCCGCCGGCCTGGGCGCGGCGCACCAGCTCGGGCAGGATCTCGGCGGCATTGCCCAGCAGGCCGATGGAGATGGCCTCGCCCGCGGCCGTGTGCTGGGCGATGAGCTCCAGCGCGTGGTCGATGTCGCGCGCCTGCTTGTCCAGGTAGCGCGTGCGCAGGCGGAAGTCGATGCTGCTTTGCTGGCATTCGATGGCCAGCACGCAGGCGCCGGCCAGCACGCCGGCCAGGGGCTGGGCACCGCCCATGCCGCCCAGGCCCGCCGTGAGGATCCACTTGCCCGTGAGGTCGTTGTTGTAGTGCTGGCGACCGGCCTCGACGAAGGTCTCGAACGTGCCCTGCACGATGCCCTGGGCACCGATGTAGATCCAGCTGCCGGCCGTCATCTGGCCGTACATGAACAGGCCCTTCTGGTCGAGCTCGTTGAAGTGCTCCCAATTCGCCCACTGGGGAACGAGGTTGGAGTTGGCCAGCAGCACGCGCGGTGCGTTCTCGTGCGTCTTGAACACGCCCACGGGCTTGCCCGACTGGATCAGCAGCGACTCGTCGGCCTCCAGCTTTTTCAGCGACTCCAGGATCTGGTCATAGCACTCCCAGTTGCGCGCCGCGCGGCCGATGCCGCCGTAGACCACCAGGGCCTTGGGGTTCTCGGCCACGTCGGGGTCCAGGTTGTTCTGCAGCATGCGGTAGGCGGCCTCGGCCAGCCAGTTCTTGCAGTGCAGTTCGCTGCCGCGCGGGGCGCGGATGACGCGGCTGGCGTCATAGCGGGGATTGGTGGCAGCGGTGGCAGCGTTGGCGTTGAGGATGGCGTCGTTGGCGTTCATGGCGATCTCCTGGGTGCGTAGGGTGAGCGGTTGCAGGGTTCAGGCAGCCTGGTGGCTGGGCAGGTGGCGGACGATGGCCTGGGGCCAGTCCGTGGCAAGCGCCCACTGGCGCATGGTTTCGATGTCGGGTGCCAGGTAGCGGTCACGGTCCAGGTGCGGAACCTGGCTGCGGATCAGCGCGTACTGCGCCTCGATCAGCTCGGAGCTGTTCAGGCTGCGGTCGAAGTCCATGCCCTGGGCGGCGGCCATGGCTTCCACGCCCACGATGACGGCGGTGTTGCGCGCCATCTCGCCCAGGCGCCGCGCGCCGTAGGTGGCCATGGAGACATGGTCTTCCTGGTTGGCCGAGGTGGGCAGGCTGGTGACGCTGCTGGGATGGGCCAGGCACTGGTTCTCGGCAGCCAGGGCGGCGGCCGTGACCTGGGCGATCATGAAGCCCGAGTTCACGCCGCTGTCGGCGATCAGGAAGGCCGGCAGGCCCGACAGGCCGGTGTCCAGCAGCAGGGCCATGCGGCGCTCGGAGATGGCGCCGATCTCGGCCAGGGCCAGGGCGATGATGTCGGCCGCGAAGGCCACGGGCTCGGCGTGGAAGTTGCCGCCCGAGATCACGTCGCCGTTGTCGAAGACCAGCGGGTTGTCCGAGGCGGCATTGGCCTCGATCACCAGCACGCGGGCCGCATGGCTGAGGTTGTCCAGGCAGGCGCCCATGACCTGGGGCACGCAGCGGATGGAGTACGGGTCCTGCACGCGGCCGCAATGGGGGTGGGAGGTGTCGATGGCGCTGCCGTCCAGCAGCTCGCGCACGGCGGCGGCCACGGCGATCTGGCCAAGCTGGCCGCGCGCCTCATGGATGCGGGCGTCAAACGGCTTGACCGAGCCCTTGATGGCCTCCAGCGTCAGGCAGCCCGCCACCAGGCCGGCGGCAAACACGCTCTCGCCCTGGAACAGGCCCACCAGGGCCAGGGCCGTGGATACCTGGGTGCCGTTGAGCAGGGCCAGCCCTTCCTTGGGGCCGAGCACGAAGGGCTCCAGGCCCACGTGGCGCATGGCCTCGGCGCCGGACACCACCTGTCCATCGATCTTGGCCTGGCCTTCGCCGATCAGCACGCAGGCCAGGTGCGACAGCGGCGCCAGGTCGCCGGAGGCGCCCACCGAGCCCTTGGCAGGGATCACGGGCAACACGTCGGCGTTGGCCAGGGCCAGCAGCGCATCGACCAGCTCGGGGCGCACGCCCGAGTGGCCTCGCGCCAGGCTCACGGCCTTGGTGGCCAGCACCAGGCGCACCACGGCGTCAGGCAGCGGATCGCCCGTGCCCACGCTGTGCGACAGCACCAGGTTGCGCTGCAGCTCTGCCAGGCGGTCATGGGCGATCTTGGTGGAGGCCAGCTTGCCGAAGCCGGTGTTGATGCCATAGACGACCTGGTCCTCATCCACGATGTGCTGCACATGGGCCTGGGCGGCGCGCATGCGCTCGTAGGCGGGCGCCGCCATGGACAGGCGCACGCCGCCCTGCTGGATGGCCCGCAGCTGGGCCAGGCTGACCTGGCCGGGCTGCAGCGTCAGCGCGGTGCCGGGACGGGAGGTGAGGCCGGGAGTCGTGATGGTGTTCATGGTGATGCCCTGTCGGTGTCTGGAAGGATGTGCCAGGATGGATGTCTATGCCTGTCTATACAATATCAATCGAAGCGGAACAGCGCAAGAGCGGGAACCCCGCCTTTCCGGCCTCAGCCGTCGTGCGATCCGCCGTCGGTGCGAAAGCGGCTGCCCAGCCGGTAGCGCATGCCCGGATGCACGCAGTGCACCCAGGTCACGGGCGTGCCCAGGTACCAGGTGCGGCGCGTCAGCGTCAGGCAGGGCTGGTCGGTCTCCATCTGCAGCCAGCGCGCCTGCTCGGGCGTGGGCAGCATGGCGTCCACCACATGCTCGATCTGGTCGAAGGGCACGTTGCGCACCAGGTACACCGAAGGCTGGATCAGCGAGAAGTCCTGCTCCATGAAGTCCGGCGCCATGCGCGGGTTCACATGGCGGTCTTCCAGCTGCACGGGCACGTCGTTCTCGAAATGCACGCCCTGCAGGTGGAACACCGAGCTGCCGGCGGACAGCTGCAGCGAAGCCGCCGCCTCGGGCGAGGCCGACTCGCGGCGCACGCTGATCAGCTCGAAGCGGTGGTCATGGCCGCGCTGGCGGATTTCCTCGGCGATGTTGGCGATGCGCAGCAGCGTGGACTGCGGCTTTTCCTCGGCCACGAACGAGCCCACGCCCGCCACCCGCACGATCACGCCCTGCTCGGCCAGCTCGCGCAGCGCGCGGTTGGCCGTCATGCGGGCCACGCCGAACTCCTGCACCAGCTCCTGCTCGGACGGCACGCGCTCGCCGGCCGACAGCGAGCCATCGGCGATCTTGCGCATCACATGGTCCTTGACCTGCTGGTACAGGGCCATGGGCACCTCCGCCGTCGTTGCGGAAAGACGAGAAGCCGTGGAGCGGGAAGACATGGTGTGGGCAGTGGTCATGAAAAGCGTCAGTGTGCAGCAGCAGCCAGCGACTCTGCGCGAATCTCTTCGGTCAGCCGGGCTTTCAGCTCCATGAACTCGGGCGATGTCTTGACCGTGTAGTGGCGCGGATGCGGCAGGTTCACGGGAATGTCGGCCTTGATGCGGCCCGGCCGCGCGCTGAACACGGCCACGCGGTTGGCCATGAAGATGGCCTCGTCGATGTCGTGGGTGACGAACATCACGGTCTTGCGCTCGGCCTCCCAGATTCCCAGCAGCAGCTCCTGCATGAGCACGCGGGTCTGGTTGTCGAGTGCGCCGAAGGGCTCGTCCATGAGCAGGATCTTGGGATCGTTGGCCAGCGCGCGCGCAATGGCCGTGCGCTGCTGCATGCCGCCCGACAGCTGCTTGGGAAAGTGGTTCTCGAAGCCGCGCAGCCCCACCTTGGCGATGAAGTAGTCGCTGCGCTCCTTTTGCAGCGCCTCGCTCACGCCCTTCTCGCGCAGGCCGAAGCGGATGTTCTGGGCCACCGTCAGCCACGGGAACAGCGTGTAGCTCTGGAACACCATGCCGCGGTCGGCGCCCGGCCCGTCCACGGCGCGGCCGTCCAGCAGCACCTGGCCCGTGGTCGGGAAATCCAGCCCCGCCGCAATGCGCAGCATGGTGGACTTGCCGCAGCCCGAAGGGCCGAGGATGGTGACGAAGTCGTTCTCGCGGACCTCGAAATCCACAGGCAGCAAGGCCTGCGTGCTCGTGCCCTTGTGGCTGGTGAAGGTGCGCGAAACACCTTGAATGGACAGCAGATTCATCACAGGGTGCTCCACTCGAACATGCGACGGTTCAGCGATTTGAAGATGAAATCGGACACCAGGCCGATGAGGCCGATCACGATGATGCCGAAGATGATCTGGCCCGTGTTCAGCAGCGCCTGGCTGTCGGTGATCATGTGGCCGATGCCCGAGGACGAGCCGATCAGCTCGGCCACGATCACATAGGTCCAGGCCCAGCCCAGCACCAGGCGCAGCGTCTCGGCAATGCCGGGCGCGGCGCCCGGGATCAGCACGCGGCGCACCACGCCGGTGTTGGAGGCGCCCAGCGTGTAGGCGGCCTCCACCAGGTCCTTGCGTGCGCCGCCCACGGTGACGGCCACCATCAGCGTGATCTGGAACACCGAGCCGATGAAGATGACCAGCAGCTTCTGCGTCTCGCCCACGCCGGCCCACAGGATCAGCAGCGGGATGAAGGCCGAGGCCGGCAGGTAGCGGCAGAACGACACGAAGGGCTCGAAGAAGGCCTCGACCGGCTTCCAGGCGCCCATGGCGATGCCCAGGGGCACGGCCACGACCGAGGCCAGGATGAAGCCGCCCATCACGCGCCAGACCGTCATGCCGATGTCGTGCAGGAAGCCGTACTCGGTGAACAGCAGCACGCCCTCGCGCGCCATGGTCATGGGGCTGGCCAGGAAGGTCGGGGAGACGAAGCCGCCCAGCGTCACAGCCGCCCAGACGAGAAAGAACAGCACGAAGAAGGCCACACCCAGCACCCACTTGGCCGTGG